>DASZCY010000128.1:0-10024 GCA_035942615.1 Solirubrobacteraceae bacterium
TTCGACCCCCACGTGCTGACCATCGGCTTCGCGCGGCGTATCGCCACCTACAAGCGCCTCGACCTGCTGGTCAAGGACACCGAGCGTGCACTGCGCCTGCTCGACGGCGAGCGACCGATTCAGCTGCTCATCGCCGGCAAGGCTCACCCCCGCGACGACGCGGGCAAAGCCCTGGTGCAGCGCCTGTTCTCCCAGCGCGACCGGGCCCGCCACGCGGGCAGGCGCGTGGCGTTCCTGCACGACTACGACCTGGCGGTTGGCGCGCGGCTGGTGCGCGGCTGCGACGTGTGGGTCAACGTCCCGCGTCCGCCCCTGGAGGCGTCGGGGACCAGCGGCATGAAGTCCGCGGTCAACGGCGGACTGCAGCTCTCCGTGCTCGACGGCTGGTGGCCAGAGGCCTACGACGAGCACCAACCCAACGGCTGGGCGCTGTCGGGCGAGACCGACCCCGATCACGGCGCGCAGGACTTCCGCCACGCGGCCGAGCTGTACCGCACGCTCGAGGAGGAGGTGGTGCCGACCTTCTACTCCGGTCAGGACGGCGGGCCGCCCCACGCGTGGCTGGCCATGGTGAAGGCCTCCATCCGCTCCATCGCCCCCCGCTTCACCGCCGCGCGGATGCTCGACGACTACGTCGCGCGGATGTATCGCCGGGACGGGCGGTAGCCGGCTCATGGCATCGACGCCGCCCCTCTGCCCCTCCTGCAACCAGCCCGCCACCGTGGCCCTGGCCGGGCCCGAGCACGGTTGGGAATGTCGCAACGAGGCCTGCCCGGAGTTCGGCCAGCCCCTGCGCGACCACGAGCCCCGACGTGCCGAGACGCCGGACCCGGGCGACGAGCTCGGGCGCGCACCCCGCGCGCGCCTGGCGCTCGTGGAGTTCCCCGCCGACGACCCCGAGCGCGCGCGGCGCTTCTGGGAGGGGCTGCTTGACGATGATCTCTGGGAGCGCGCCGAGGGCCAGGGCAGCGGGCGACAGACCCAGGGCGACCACCCCGCCGTGGGGGTCCACGAGCGCGGCGCCGGCCCGGGCGACACGCATGCCCTGGCCTACTTCGCCGTCGCCGACCTGCAGGCCGCGCTGGCGCGCGTGCGCGACCTCGGAGGGAGCATCGTCCATCCCGGCGAGCGCTGGGCGATCTGTCGCGACTCGGAGGGCACACCCTTCGCGCTCGCGGCCGGGTAGGAGGCGAGTGGAGCGCACGCCGATCACCGCCGAGGGCCTCGCCGCCCTGCGCGCCGAGCTCGAGCAGCTCGAGACGACCGCGCGCGACGACATCGCGCGCCAGATCCGCACCGCGCGCGAGTGGGGCGACCTCAAGGAGAACGCCGAGTACCACGCGGCCAAGGATGCCCAGGCGCACCTCGAGACCCGCATCCTCCAACTGCGCGAGAAGCTGGCCAACGCCGAGGTCGTCGAGGCGGCCGCCGGCGACGTCGTCGGCTTCGGCTCCACCGTCGAGATCGAGGACGAGCAGACAGGCCGCCGCGCCACCTACGAGCTGGTCTCCTCGCTGGACGCCAAACCCGCCGAGGGGCGCATCGCGATGGACTCGCCCGTCGCCGTCGCCCTGCGCGACCGTCGTGTGGACGACATCGCCGTCGTGCCCACGCCGCGCGGCGAGCGCCGCCTGCGCGTGGTGACCGTGCGCTGAGCGCACGGTCAGCAACCTGGCGCCATGCCCTCTGTTCCCCGTCCTGACGCACGCTCCGATGAGCGGCGGCTCGCCGCCTCGCGAGCCGGGATCGGCTTCGCGCTCCTGAACGTGCCCCTCGGGGCCGTGGCCGTGGCCGCAGACTGGCGGACGACCGTCGACGCCCCCCTGAACCAGGGCCCCGCCGCCGAATCATTCCTCTTGCGCGGGACCGCGCTCTCGGGCCCGGTCCCCCCGGTGGTCCTGACCGGCGCCCTTGGGCTGCTGGCTCGGCGTCACGACCGCTGGGGTCTGGCCGCGACCGGCCTCCTCGGCGCGATGGGGCTGTTCATAACGATCAACGGGGCCCGCCAAGCGCTCGCGCGCCCGGCTGCGCATTCCCCCAGGCCGGTGCTCGTGGCCGGCGGGGCGATCTTCACGGCGCTCGGTCTCAGGTTGACGGCGGCCTCCGGGCGCGCGCTTGCCGCCCACCGTGATTCGGCGGCGCATGCCGGTCAGACGCCGTAGCGTGGCTAGGCGCTGCCAGTCGTCGGCCCGCCTGCTCGATGCTCGTAGCGACGGCGGCCGACCCGGGCGCGGTTGTCATCCGGGCGGCCGATCCGCCTCCACCACCCTCCCGCGGGGACACCTTCGACCGACGGACCGCGGGTCCCGCTGCGCTGGGGCTTGGCCCTCAGACGTCGTCGAGCTGAGCACGGAACGACTCGGCGCCGATGACCGAGGCCCCCGCCGCGCGGGCGGCGTCGGCGAGCCAGCGGTCGGAGGTGACCACGCGGATCGTGGCGGGCTGGGGGTCGCCGGCGATGCGCCGGACGATCTCGTCGTCGGCGGAGTTCGCGCGCGCCCGTGGCGCGTGGGCGACCTGGACGAGCGTCGAGCGGATTGGCGGGGAGGGGGGTCGCTCGAAGACGACGCAGAGGTCGTCGCCCTCGGCGGCGACCCAGCGCTCGAGCAGATCGACGAGGCGGACCATCGCCGCGTGGCGATCCTTCCACCACCCGTCAGGGCGGCTGCCGATCACGTTCATGCCGTCGACGAGCCAGCGCACGCATCGAGCGTACGAAGTCCGCCTTCACGAGCCCTTGACCTCCCGCCGCTGGCCGTGGCGCACTACCGCCGCGCCGCGGCGAGATAGCCGCGGCGGGGCGAGCGAGGCGGGAGGGGAACCCCACCGGCCTGGCTAGCGGACGTCCTCGTCGAGGTCGGGCTTTCCGACGTCGTCGTCGGCGGAGGGCTGTGTCGTCTGCTCCTTGTTCTGGTCCTGGTCGCCGATCGCCTGGGTGCTCTGCGCCTGGGCGCCTCCGGTGCCTCCTTCGGGCTCGCCGATGTCCTCCCCGGCGACCGGGTGGCCCGGGTCGGGCTGCTGGCTGTGGCGCTCGCGCTCTTCGGCCATGGTGTCCGTCTCCCTCTTCCGCGATCGCGGAGTGGCTGTCACCTGGGTGCTACCCACGCGCGGTGGGCACGATGCGGCGGTCGCCGCAGGACGCTTCGAACGCGCGCTCGGGTAGGTTGCCGACCCGATGCTCGAGGTGACCTTCCTCGCCTGGGCGGTGACGCTCGGCGTGATCGCACTGCTGTTCGCCGTCGACCTGGTGCAGGCGATACGCAACCCGCACGCTGTGGGCTTCCGCGAGGCGACGATCCAGTCGGTCTTCTACATCGGCGTCGCACTGGCCTTCGGCGTGGTGGTCGGAATCGTCGCCGGCTGGCAGTTCGGCGCGGAGTACTTCGCCGCCTACACGGTCGAGAAGAGCCTGTCGATCGACAACCTCTTTGTCTTCGTGATCATCATGAGCACGTTCTCGGTGCCGGCCGACTACCAGCAGAAGGTGCTGCTGTTCGGGATCCTCACCGCCCTGATCCTGCGCGCGATCTTCATCGCCATGGGCGCGGCACTGATCTCGCTGTTCTCCTTCATGTTCCTGATCTTCGGGATTTTGCTGATCGTCACCGCCGTGCAGCTGTTCCGCCACCGCGACGAGGATCCCGACGTCGAGGACAACGGGCTGGTCAAGGTCGCCCGCCGCACCCTGCCCTTCACCGACCAGTACCAGGGCCAGAAGCTGAGCTCGCGGATCGACGGCAAGCGCATGCTGACGCCCCTGGCGCTCGTGCTCGTGGCCATCGGGGCCACCGACGTCCTCTTCGCGCTGGACTCCATCCCTGCCGTGTTCGGCATCACCCAGGAGGTCTTTCTGGTGTTCACCGTCAACGCCTTCGCGCTCCTGGGCCTGCGCGCCCTGTTCTTCCTGGTCTCCGGCCTGCTCGACCGGCTGGTCTTCCTGTCCACCGGCCTGGCGCTCATCCTCGGCTTCATCGGCGTCAAGCTCATCCTCGAGTTCCTGCACACCGACGTGAGCGAGTCGGTTCCGGAGATCACCACGGGCTTCTCGCTGGCCTTCATCGCGGTGATCCTGATCGTCACCACGGTGGCCAGCCTCATCAAGGTGCGCAAGGACCCCACCGCGCGCGCCCACTCGGGCACGCTGCGCGCGCGGACCAAGGCCACAGGCCAGCCGCCCCAGGAACGCGAGCCGGCCGGCCGGCGCTGACGCGCGGCGAGCGGTCAGCCGGCGTCGGCGGCCGCACGGGCGGTCAGCTCACCCAGGACCGGCCCCAGGGCGTGCCCCGCCCCGCGCGCGGCGCGCTGGATGCCCGCCCCCCCGCCCTCGTCGACCAGACCGGGTAGCGCCGCGAGCTGGACCTCGCAGTCCAGCGCCCGGGCGTCCTCCCGCACGAGCTCGACGGTCTGGGCAAGCAGCTCGGTCACGGGGCGCAGGCGCCCGTCGGTGTCGGGTAGCGTCGCAGCGACCCCCGCCCGGGCCGCACGGAAGGACGCCTCGTCGAGGATCTCGGGCGGCGGGCCGGCCACCGGCTCGGCCCTGGCCTCATAGCGGGCCAGCGCGTGCACGGCGGCCACCAGCGCCGCCACGTGGGTGAGTGACATCTGGGCGTCGAGCGCGCGCAGCTCCACGGTGCCCAAGCGGGGATGAGGGCGCAGCTTCCACCAGTGGAAGGTGTAATCGGGCACGTCGGCGACCCGGCTCAGCCGCTCGGACGCCCGGCGGAAGTCCTCGAAGTCCTCCATGGCCCTCGGCGCACGGGAGCGCGGCCAACCGCGCAGGGTGATCTCGCGGGCGGAGGCCAGCCCGCTGTCGCGCCCGTGACGGAACGGCGAGTTGGCCGCCAGTGCCTCGAGCAGCGGCAGGTGGCGACGCAGGCCGTTGAAGACGCGGATCGCGGTCCGGTCGTCGGGCATGCCCACGTGCACGTGCAGCGCCGAGACGGGCGTGGCCACCGCGTCGCCGAGCAGTGCGCGGATGAGGCGGTACCGCTCCTTGTCGGTGATGGCCGCGTCCCCCTCCCCGGCCGTGGGATGGGTGCCCGCGCCGATCACCCCCACCCTGGTCCTCAGCACCGCGGCGCGCAGCTCGCGCAGGACCCCCACGGCCTCGGTCACGGTCGCGCAGACGTCGGTGATGAGCTCGACCTGTGAGGCATGGAGCTCCACCTCGACGTGCCCACGGCCGCCCTCGGGCAGCCCGGCCTTTACCTCTTCGCCCACGTTGACCTGCGCGCCGCTGGCGGGGTCGACGAGAAACAGCTCCTCCTCGACGCCCAGCGAGAAGGGCTCACCCTCGCCGAAGCGCGTTGCTTCACCGTCGACCATCACGCCTGCTCGTCCACCCAGCCGTCCATGGTCCGCCACCAGGCGAAGAGCCAGTCGATCCGGTCGTGGTGCTCCGGCGGAATGGCCCCGGCGGACTCGTGCCACAGGCGCACCTCGACGACCTGGGGTGCGGGTAGCAGGTCCCAGACCTCGCGGGGACCGGTGGGAAAGCCCCGGTGGCCCATGATCACCACGTCGGCGTGGGGGGCGGCCTGGACGGCCGCCAGCGCGCCGCCCGGGCGCGGCGCGCTGAGGTGGCGCATCTCTCGCGCCCACGCGGCCTCCTGGTCGTGGCCGGCGCGCTCCAGGCGCTCGATGCCCCGGCGGCGTGCCTGCTCGGAGAAGTTCGCCCCCTCGGGAAAGACGACCAGCGCGCGCGTGCCGTCCAGCTCGCGGGCCATCGCGGCGATCTCCTTCTCGGTGTCGCCCCCGCGCGGGTCGATGAAGCGGTTGGGCAGCCGCTCGCCCAGCACGTCGATGAGGGGGTCGAGGCGCAGCTTGTCGGCCATCACCACGCACGGCACCCGCCGGTGGCGGCACAGCAGCTCGTAGAGCACGAGCAGCGTGTCGCCCTCCCCCGCGTGACGGCCGAAGACCAGCACCGGGCGCCCCGGCGTGGCCAGGGCCGCGTGGGCGTCGTCGGACTCGGTGATGCGCACCTCGACATGGGCCAGGCGCACGATCACGTGGTAGCTCCCGGCGACAAACCAGCGCATCACTGCGAGGTGGCGGCGCTGCATGGCCGGGGTGCCCGCGGTGCGTCCGAAGCCGCCGGCCACCCACAGGCCCAGGCAGGTCAGGACGGCTCCCAGGTGGCGCGCGGCCAGCACGAGCCCGATGGTGACCATGCGCAGCGGACGCCAGCCGCCGAAGAGGGGCGATGCCAGGACGGCGAGGAGCGCCAGAACGGGGGAGAGCGCGAGCAGCACGAGTTCGGCGGCGACTGCCAGCGGCGCGAGCACCAGCCGCCGCACCACCTTGGGGGGGACGGGCATCAGCGCCCGCCCGCCGCGGCGTCGTCGAGGTAGCGGCCCGAGGCGGCGTGGGCGCGGGCGATGTGGTCGGGGATGCGCGCGGTGTCGCGGTAGCGCAGCTGCGAGAGGTCGTTGTAGCGCGGCGGGTCGACCTGACCGGTGGGCAGCACGTGGACGTCGACGTCCTCGGGCAGGGCCGCAAGGTCGGCGAAGAAACGATGGCGGCGCGCGATCTCGAAGGCCACCAGCGCGACCTCCCACGGCCAGCGCGGCGGCTCCAGCGGACGGTCGACGCGCCCGACGTGCAGGACATAGATGGTGCGCGCGCCCAGGGCCACGGCACGGCCGACGGGGATGCTGTGGACGATCCCCCCGTCGAGGAAGTGCTCGCCGTCGATTTCGACGGGGGGCAGGATGCCCGGCACGGCGCACGAGGCCAGGACCGCGTCGATGAGCGGGCCGGCGGTGAACCACCGTTCGGAGGCCGTCTCGATGCAGGCCGCCACGCAGTGGAAGGGCACGACGAGCTCCTCGATGCGCGCGACGGGCAACCGCCCGGCCAGCAGGGTGCGCAGACCGGCGTTGTCGTGCAGGTGGGTTCGACGGCGCGCGAGGGTCCCCAGGCGCCCCAGGACTGAGCCGCCGAATGCGTCGCCGTGCTCGAGATCGCCCCACATGGCGGCCAGGTGCTCGATCGCGGCCGCCGTGGGCTCGGCGGCCACCGCGGCGCCGTTGATGGCGCCGATCGAGGTGCCCACCACCACGTCGGGGACGATGCCTCGCTCGAGCAGCGCGCGAAGCATCCCGACCTCGTGGGCGCCCAGATTTCCGCCGCCGCCCAGCACGAACGCGACGTCGCCTGCGCCCATGACGTCCGCCCTACCCGCGCATGCGCGCTTGCAGCGCTTCGCCTCGGCGCATGGCGGGGCTAGGTTCGCTGGGCCGCCCTGACGCCTGCTCGGCCGGACGGCCGGGCATGTCTCACCTTCCCCTCTCGCTTCGCCACCTTCTCGCGCTCGCCGTGCTCCTGGCCGCGGCGGGTCTGCCGGTGGTCGCCGCGCAAGGGCAGAGCGAGAACTCCCTGCGCGAGGGCATCTCCGAGGATCGCGTCCGTGAGCGCTCGCTGTCGAGCGCCGCGCGGCGCCTCCAGGGCCTGAGCCGGGCGATCGAGGAGGACATCGCCCTCTTCCAGCGGCGCCTGGACGCCGCGGAGGAGGAGCTGGCGGTCGCCCAGGCCCAGCTGGCGCGCGCCGAGGCGCGCCGTGACGCCGCCCGCCGGCGCGCCACGCGCCTGCGCGAGCGCCTGCGCGAGGCGCGCGTGAAGCTGGCCACCATGCTGCGTGAGCGCTACAAGACCCCGGGCCCCGACGTGCTGACCGTCGTGCTGCGTGCCGACGGCTTCGCCGACCTGCTGGAGACCGTCGAGTTCCTCGGGCGGGTGCAGGACCAGGACGAGCGGGTGGTCGACGAGGTCGGCAGGGCGCGCCAGGCGGCCATCCGCGAGCGCCGGCGCTTGAGCGAGCTCGCCGTGCGCCGGCGCCGTGCCGCCGAAGCGGTGCACCGTCGGCGTGACGCGCTGGCGGGTATCGCGGGGGGACTGCGCGAGCGCCAGACCGAGCTGCGCGAGGCGCGCGCCGCACGGCTGGCCGCCCTGCAGCGCACGCGCGCGGGGCGCCGGCGGGCACAGCGCAGCCTGGAGCGCCTGGTGGCTCGCCGCGATCAAGCCGCGCGGCGCACGTCGGGCCCGGGCGGGCCGTGGGCGCTTCCCTACGCGATCGTGCAGTGCGAGTCAGGCGGGCAGAACACGACGCCCAACCGCGCCGGCGCCGCGGGCTACTACCAGTTCCTGCCCGAGACATGGGCGGGCCTGGGCGGCTCGACGCGCCACGCCTACCAGGCTCCCAAGGCCGAGCAGGATCGCCTGGCCGCACGGCTGTGGGCGGGCGGCTCGGGCGCGGGCAACTGGGACTGCGCTGCGCTGGTGCGCCGCGGGGGCTAGCGGACCGCTGCTAGCGCGGGGCGCCGACGACCGCCTCGGCGCGGAGGGACTCGCGGGTGAGGACCGCGAGGAAGGCGTGCACCACCGCGGGGTCGAACTGGTGGCCGGCCTGGCGCTCCAGCTCGGCGCGCGCCGCGGCGTGACCGAGCGACGCGCGGTAGCTGCGGTCGCTGGTCATGGCCTCGTAGGCGTCGGCCACCGCCAGGATGCGGGCCTCCAACGAGACCGCCGCTCCCGCGAGCCCCCCCGGGTAGCCGCCGCCGTCGGGCCGCTCGTGGTGGCCGGCCACCCAGCCCCTGATGTCCGAGAGGCCCGAATGCTCGAGGATCTGGGCGCCCAGCTCGGGGTGCCGGCGGATGGCGGTCCACTCGTCGCCGGTGAGCGCGCCCGGCTTGTGCAGGATCGCGTCGGGCACGCCGACCTTGCCGATGTCGTGCAGGACGCCCGCCAGGCGGATGCGCTGCACGCGCCGCTCGGGCAGGCCCAGCTCCTCCGCCATCATCTCGGCGTAGCGCCCGACGGTCTCCGAGTGCCGTGCGCTGCCGCTGAAGCGCAGGTCGAGCGCCTCGGCCAGGTCGCGCACTGCGCCCAGGTAGCGCTCGCTCTCGACGTCGCCGACCGTGCCCTTGCGGCCTGCCAGTTCGCGCAGCTCCGCGCTGTGGACCACAGTGCGGTTGCGGCCACCGGCCTTGGCGGCGTACAGCGCGCCGTCTCCGGCGCGCAGCAGCGCCGCCGCGGTCTCCCCGTGCGCCGGGAACCCGGCGATCCCGAAGCAGATGGTGACCGGCACGGTCTCGCAGGCGAATTCCTTCTGCAGCCGGCAGCGCAGGCGCTCGGCGGTGACCAGGGCCTCGTCCTCGTCGGTGTCGGGGAGGATGAGTGCGAACTCCTCGCCCCCCACTCGAGCAGCGGCGTCGACCGTGCGCGTGCCCTCCTCCAGGATCCGCGCGGTGCGCCGCAGGGCCGCGTCGCCCACGTGGTGGCCCGAGCGGTCGTTGACCTCCTTGAAGTGGTCGAGGTCGCCGAGCACCACGGTGGTCCGGCCGTCGCTGCGCCGGGCGCGCTCGAGCTCGAGGTCGAGCAGCTCACGGAACCCCCGGCGGTTGAGCAGCTCGGTGAGCGGATCGGTGCGTGCGGCGTCGTAGAGCTGGCCGATGAGCACCTCGCTGCGATCGCGCAGCGCCACCACGAGGATCGCCGCCACCAGCAGCGTTCCCGTGCCCACCGCCCACCACGCGGCCACGCCGGTCGGCGGGGGCGCGACGGTCAGCAGCGCGCCGTAGGCCACGCCCACGAAGGCGACCTGTGCGGCCGTCTCGCGGCGGCTGAAGAAGTACGACGCGTAGAGGAAGACCCAGAGGTAGAAGAAGACCAGCGGGCTGGGACGCTCGGCCGAGAAGTAGGCCACCGCGGTGATGAGCAGGCTGCCCCAGGCCAGCGCGAGGCGCAGCAGGCGCGGAGGGAGGCGCTCGGCCAGCCGGTGGAGGAGGGC
Organism: Solirubrobacteraceae bacterium; assembly: GCA_035942615.1. Taxonomy (GTDB): domain Bacteria; phylum Actinomycetota; class Thermoleophilia; order Solirubrobacterales; family Solirubrobacteraceae; genus Siliceabacter. Next base: position 9,791 of record DASZCY010000128.1, read on the forward strand.
GGCGACGAGGTAGGCGTCGGCCACGATGAGCAGCAGCCCGAGCTCGTTGGTGCGCGGCGAATGGGGGAGCAGCACCGGCAGCAGGGCGAGCGGCGCCCCGGCCGCGAACAGGCCGGCCAATGCCCTGGCCTTGAGCCCCGTGTCGTCGTTCCTGACGGCGCCGATCCGTGCGGGCGCGCGGAGGGCAGCGATACGCCCCATGGGCGCACTATCGGCGCCTCGCGCGCCATCCAT
>DASZCY010000129.1:0-2421 GCA_035942615.1 Solirubrobacteraceae bacterium
GGACAGCACCTCCCAAGGGCCGAGAGCGTCGAGCTCTTCGACATCGGCGAAGAGCAGGATGCCGATCTGCCGGTCGGGGATGGTGCTCACACCGGGATCATGACGCGGTCGGCGCCGGGCCGGGCTGTGGGGTGCGCGACACCCGGGCTTCGCGCGCTGGTCGACCTGCGGCTCGCGCGCGGGCCCGGGCCGGGCTGAGCGCGACCCAAGGCGCTGACGGTCGGCGGCGCGGGGTCAGCCGCCCAGGGCCTCCTCCACGGTCCGCCGGTTGCGCACCGGCAGCTCCTCGGGGAACCCCGCGAAGGCCGCCTCGGGGGCCAGGCCCACCAGCTCGGCGGCGCGCACCGTCGCGTGCGCAGCCACCGCGGCCACCACGCTGGCCAGCGGGACCGCCTCGTGGTCCTCGACGTTGCATGAGACCTGGGCCACGCCGCCGCGGGCGGGCAGCTCCAGGCCGATGGCCCGCACCCCGGGCAGGCCGTGCGAGCCGCCCTCGCGGATGCGCGCGGCGACGTCCCGGGCGTCGGCCAGGGTGGCCGGCCGACCCAGCTCGAGGTTGAAGGCCACCAGGGGCGGGCGGGCGGCGACGAGCACGGCCCCGGCGCTCGGATGCGGGCGGCGCGGCCCGAAGTCGGGCGCGAGCTCCCCGGTCTCCATGCGCCGGGTCAGCTCGGCCAGCCCCCCGCGGCGCAGCTGCGCGCGCGTGCGCCCTTCCGCCAGCGCGCCGTAAAGGAAGACGGGCAGGCCCAGCTCGCCCAGCTCGTGGCCGGTGACGAGCGCCTCGGCGCAGGCGGCGCCGCGGCGCGCGGCGTCGAGGTGGACGATCGGCGCGACGTCGAGCGCCCCGACGTGGGGGTGGCTGCCCCGCGGAGCGGTCAGGTCGACGCGATCGATGGCCGCGCGCGCCCCGGTGACCAGGGCGCCGGCCAGCTCGCCCGGCCCGGCCGCCAGGGTGAACACGCATCGGTGGTGGTCGGCGTCGGCGTGGACGTCGACCAGCCGCGCCCCGCCCGCGGCGAAGGCCTCGCCCAGGGCGTCGATCGCCGCGCGGTCGCGGCCCTCGGAGACGTTGGGCACGCCCAGCAGCGGCCCGGTCATCGCGCGGGCGGCCGGGTCACAGCACGAAGCGCCCGGCGTCGACCACCGTGGTCCCGCCGACGTTGAGCGTCGGGTCGAGCACAACGACGTCGAGGTGCACGGGCACGGCGACGGTGCCCCCGATCGACGCGCTGGCGCCGAAGGCCACGTGCACGGTGCCCAGGATCTTCTCGTCCTCGAGGATGTTGCCCGTCAGCGTGGCGTGATCGTTGGTGCCCACGCCCAGCTCGGCGAGGTGGCGCCCGTCGGGGCCGTGGGCGTCCAGCTGGGCGAGGTAGGCGGGCGCGTGGGCTCCGTCCCCCTCCGCCAGGCGCCCGCCGGCCACGGTGAGGATGACCGGGTCGTCGCGCACCACGCCCGGGCCGGGCACGCTCGAAGCCACCAGGGTGCCCTCGCCGTCCAGGGGGGCGACGAAGCCCTCTCCGCAGGGGAGGTTGCCAAAGGCGCCGGGGGCCGTGAGATCGCCGTGGTCGGAGATCGCGGTGCGTCCGGTGAGGTCCAGGCGCAGGTCGCTGCCCTGCGGGCAGGTCAGGCGCGCCTCGTCGGCGTCGGTGAGCAGCTGGGCGACCGCCCGGGAGCGTTGGGTGAGCCGATCGAAGTCTGCGCTCATCAGCCGCGCGAGCAGCTCGGCGGTGACGCCCGGCAGCGTGGCGCCGCGCACCCCGGCCTCTGTGGCCGCCTTGCGCGCCTGCGTGTGCGAGAGGGAGGGCAGGCAGGGCGCCAGGTAGGCATCGGCGGCCCGCAACGCGGCGGCCAGGGCCCGCGGCGGCTCGGTGCCCCGGCGCGGATCGGGCGTCAGGATGACCTGAACCAGGTGTCCTCCGGCGGCGGCGATGGCCTCGCCCAGCGCCGAGCCGAGCACGGCGCGCTCGGGGTCGCTGACCACGACCAGCTCCTCCCCCGGACGCACCGCCAGGCAGCGCTCGACGACGGTGGTGACCGCGCGTTGAAGGTCGGCCGTGCCCACGAGCGCCAATGTAGCCGGGTCGGGGGGAGATCGGGCGGAGGGCGCTCCGCGCTCAAGCGAGTCCTACACTCCACCGCCCCCGCCGGAGTAGCTCAGTCGGTTAGAGCAGAGGAATCATAATCCTTGTGTCGGGGGTTCGAGTCCCTCCTCCGGCATGCACGGAAGTCGCTGCTTCTCGCGGATCCGCACTCGGGCAGGCCGGATGTCCACCCGAAATCTGAGGGCGGGACCGATGAGTTCCGCCTGCTTGCCCGGTCGACAGGCCATGAGCAATTCCACTAGCACCCCAACCACCCTGTCGAACATCGGCGTGGCCATGTTCACCGTCGCCGACCAGGACGCGGCGCTGGCCTTCT
>DASZCY010000130.1:0-1822 GCA_035942615.1 Solirubrobacteraceae bacterium
CACCAACGCGGCCAGGGCCCCGGCCACCAGCACGGTCACCAGCGAGTGGCTGAACGGGCGCGGGGTGACGTCGCTGATGCCCTCCTCGCCGAACAGGTCGGGGATGTGGTCGAGGTCGATGAGCGTCGCCGCGAACGTGCCGACGATCAGCGCGGTGGGCAGGCGCCGCGGGGAGGCGGCCAGGAGGATCGCGATGGTCGCGAAGTGCCCGATCCAGTCGACCAGCCCGAGGATCAGCGTCGGGGGATCGAGGAGCAGCAGGCCCTGCACCACGACGATGACGGCCACGAGCGCGGCGAGCGCCGCGGGATGCACCCGCACCGGCTAGGAGTGACGGAGGCGATCGCGCGACCGCGGTAGGTGGCCCGGCCCGCCCACGCTCACCCGAGGATCTGCTCGAGGCGGTGATCGAGCGCGGCGGCCAACGCCTCGCGGAAGTCGCCCTCCTCGAAGCGCTCCACGGTGGCCTGCAGGAAGCCCTCGATGACCAGGCGCTTGGCGAGGGGCTCCCTCAGGCCGCGCGCGCGCAGATAGAAGACCTGCTCGGGATCGATCTGGGCGATCGCCGCCGCGTGCGTGCAGCGCACGTCGTTGGCCAGGATCTCCAGGCCCGGGATCGCGTCGGCGTGCGCGCGCTTGGTCAGCAGCAGGTTGCGAGACTCCTGAAAGGCGTCGATGCGCTGGGCGCCCTCGTCGACCTCGATCATCCCGCTCCACACCGTCGTCGAGCGCCCGTCGAGAATGCCACGAAAGGCCAGATCGGAGGTGGTGTCGGGCGAGGCGTGCTCCTGCGTGGTGGCGAAGTCCAGGTGCTGGCGCCCGTGGGTGGCATAGGCGCCGGTAACCTTGCCGTGCGCGCCGCGTCCGCGCAGGTCGGTCTCCTGGGCCACGCGCCCGTTGCCCGCGCCAAAGCCCAGCACAACCCAGTCCAGTGTCCCGTCGCGATCGACGGTGGCGCGTTGATTGCCGAAGACCCAGGCCTTCTCGCCCAGACCCTGGGCGGAGACGTAGCGCAACCTGGCGTTCTGACCGACCACCAGCTCGGCGACGGTGCTGAACAGCTGATCGGAGCCGTCGCCCTGGGCGGTGACGTACTGGTCCCACACCTCGGCCTCGGCGCCCTCCTCGAGGACGACGAGCACGCGCCAGTGCATGGCGCCGCCCGCGGCCGCCTGGATGGCCCGCAGGCTGATGGGCGCCTCGACCTTGACGTCGCGCGGAACGTAGACGAAGGCCCCACCCAGCCAGCGGGCCTCGTTGCGGGCGACAAAGGGATCCTCGGCGTCGACCACGGAGCCCAGGTGAGGCTCCACCAGCTCGGGATGGCTCTCGGCCGCGGCGCTGAGGGGCATGACCAGCGGGCCCTCGGAGGTGACATCGGGCGCGGGGGCGAAGGCGCCGTCGACCTGGGTCAGCGCCACCGAGCCCTCGGGCGGGCGGACGACCAGCGGCGTCGCTTCGGCCAGTCCGAGGTCCCCGCCGGCCACGGGGGCGTAGGCCTCGAGGTCGAGCTTCTTGAGCGACGTGAACTCCCACCCCGGCTCCCCGCGGAAGCGCGGCAGGTCGAGCGTCGCCGCGAGCTCCTCCCCGCGGCGACGTCGATCGATCAGAAAGGGGGGCTCGGTGACGGCGGGCGCATCGGGTGCGCTAGCCAATGGAGCCCTCCATCTGCAGCTCGATGAGGCGGTTCATCTCGACCGCGTACTCCATCGGCAGCTCCTTGACGATCGGCTCGATGAAGCCGTTGACGATGAGCTTGGAGGCCTCCTCCTCGTCCAGCCCGTGGGACTGGAGGTAGAAGAGCTGCTCCTCGCCGACCTTG
>DASZCY010000131.1:0-11544 GCA_035942615.1 Solirubrobacteraceae bacterium
TCGCCCAGCGAGGGCAGCGCCAGCCAGCCCACGTTGGTGGAGTGGTCCTCGGTCTCGAAGCGCCGGCTGCCGAAGAAGTGGCAGACCGAGTTGATGGACCACGTGACGTGGTGGATGAAGAAGATGCGCACCAGGCCACCCCACAGCAGGGCGGTCAGCCCCCCGGTCAGCGTGCCGGAGATCGCCAGACCGGCGGCGAAGGGGATGAGCAGGCCCAGCACCACCCACAGCGGGAAGAGCTTGGAGATGCGCCGGATGCCCGGGTCCTCGAGCAGGTCCTTGGCGTACTGGCGCTTCTGGGCCTGACCCTGGGTTTCCAGCAGCCAGCCCATGTGGGCGTAGAGCAGACCCCTGAGGGCCCCGCCGTGCCCGTGGGGGGAGTGGGGGTCGCCCTCCTGGTCGGGGTGGGCGTGGTGCTTGCGGTGGTCGGCGACCCAGTCGATCACCGGCCCCTGGACGCTCATGGAGCCGAGGATCGCGAAGGTGTGGATGACGGGCTTGGGGGCGTCAAAAGCCCGGTGGGTGAGCAGGCGATGGAAGCCGACGGTGATGCCCATGGCGGTGAGCACGTACATCGTGGCGAGGATGGCCAGGTCGGCGGGCCCGACGGCCTGATTCCACAGCAGCACGACGGCCACCGCAAAGGCAACAAAGGGGACCACCACCGCGGAGAGGTTGGAGATACGTTCGAACTTGGTCATGCTTCTGAGCGTACGGACGAGGATCTTCGCGTTCTCCTGTCCATAGCCACGTATCTTGCGCCTATGGTTGAGCGATCGCACAAGCCAGTGGACGATGTCCCGCCCTGGGCCGCGTTGGAGCCGCCGGTGGCCGCGGCGCTGCGCCCGGTGCTGCCGGCGCTGGTGGAGGAGGTCATCGAGGCGGTCCGCGCCGTACCGGCCTACGCGACGGGGCTGCGCGGCTCGCTCGAGCGCAACGTGCGCCTGGGAGTGGAGCAGGCCTTGGCGGGCTTCCTCGAGCTCATCGCCTCCCGGGGGGAGGCGCAGCTGCCCGGCCGGGAGGTCTACGAGCGGTTGGGGCGCGGGGAGCTGGACGAGGGACGGTCCCTGGAGTCGCTGCTGGCCGCCTACCGCGCCGGCGCGCGGGTGGCCTGGCGGCGCCTGGCCGAGGCCGGGGAGCGTGCCGGCCTGGAGTCCGAGACGCTGGTGACCCTGGCCGAGGCGGTCTTCGCCTACATCGACGAGCTGTCGGCCGCCACCGCCGATGGCTACGCGCAGGCCCAATCCGCCGTCGCCGGGCGGCGCCACGAACGTCGCCGCGCGTTGCTGGAGCTCGTGCTGCGCGATCCCCCGGCCGGGGCTCAGGAGCTTGCCGATGCCGCGCGGGCGGCTGGGTGGGAGCCGCCCGCGCGCGCCGCCGTGCTCGTGATCGCGTCCGATCGGGCCGACACCGTCGCCGGCCGGCTGGCCGAGGGGGTGCTGACCCGCGCCGACGGGGAGGTCATGCGAGCCCTCGTCCCCGATCCCGAGGGACCGGGCCGGCGCGCCGAGCTGGCGCACGCGCTGCGCGACACCCCGGCCGTGCTCGGTCCGACGGTCCCGCTGGCCGATGCCCGCCACTCGGCGCAGCGCGCCCAGGCCGCGTTCGATCTGCGTGAACGGCTGATGGGCACCGGCGAGCGTGGCCTGCCGCCAGCGGATGCGCCGGCTCCGCCCGCCGCGAGCGCAGGCGCCCCAGGCCGCCTGCTGGTCGCCGACGACCACCTGCCCGATCTGCTGCTGGCCGCGCAGCCGCGGCTGGCGGCCGATCTGCTCGCCCGCCGCCTCGGGCCCCTCGACGCGCTGGCCGGCGGCCCGCGCGAGCGCCTTCTGGTCACGCTTGGCGCCTGGCTCGACCACCTCGGCCAGGCACGTCTGGCCGCCGACGCGCTCACCGTGCACGTGCAGACCGTCCGCTACCGCCTGGGCCAGCTGCGCGAGCTGTTGGGCGACGACCTCGACGATCCCGCCGCGCGGCTGGAGCTGTCCCTCGCGCTGCGGGCGCGCGGCCTGGGGCTGGGAGAGGGGCCGAGCGAGGGCTGACGACGCGCTGCCTGCCGTGCGCGCGGTACCGTCGCACCCCATGCCGCCCCCGGGAGCGCAGGACTTCGACAGCGTGCTCGCGGCGGCCCGGACCGGCGCCGAGTGGGCCTGGGCGGCGCTGTATCGCGACCTCGCGCCCGGCGTCGCGGGCTACCTGCGCTCGCGTGGCGCCGCCGAGCCGGACGACGTGGCCGGCGAGGTCTTCCTGCAGATGGTGCGCGACCTGCCCCGCTTCACCGGCGACGCGCGCGAGCTGCGCGCGTGGGTGTTCACCATCGCCCACCACCGCTTGCTCGACGACCGCCGCTCCCGGGGGCGGCGTCCGGTGGAGCCGGTGGGCAACGACCTGGCGCCGGCTGGCGGGGCGCCCGGCGCCGAGCACGAGGTCCTGAACGCCCTGGGCGCCGCCCGGGTGCGCCGGGTGCTGGGCGCGCTGTCGGCTGACCAGCAGGCGGTGCTCGCGCTGCGCATCCTGGGTGATCTGACCGTGGAGGAGGTCGCGCGGGTGCTGGGGCGTCGCGTGGGGGCGGTCAAGGCCCTGCAGCGCCGGGGCCTGGCGGCGGCGCGCAGGGAGATCGAGCGCGAGGGCGTACCCCTTTGAGCAGGCGCGGCGCTTATGGGGATGAGATGTCTCCCTTGCGCGACCTCGACGACCGCGATCTGGACCGGCTTTTGGCCGGTCGGTCCGTGGTAGGCGGGGAGGCCGAGGATCTCGCCGAGCTCGTGCGTGAGGTGCGCAGCGAGCACCTCCGCCCCATGGCCCCCGACATCGAGGCGCGCCACGTGTCCGCGATGGCCCAGGCGGCTCGCGGCCTTTCGTCCTCCGAGCAGCCGACCGCCGGCGCCAAGCGCCCGCGGCGGGCCCCGGGGAGCCTGCTGCCCAAGAACCGCCTCGCGTCCGCCGCTGCGGCGATCGCCGCTCTGACCGTGACCGCGGGGCTGGGGACCGCGGGCCTCGCCGTGGCCGGCGTGGACCTGCCCGACGCCGCGCAGGACGTCTTCCAAAAGGTCGGCGTGACCCTGCCCAACCAGGATGAGCCGAGCGAGGCGCGCGCCGCTGCCGTGCGCGCGGTGATCGCCGCGACCCCGCCCTCCGAGCGCGAGGGCTGTGCCTTCGGCCAGCGCGTGGCCGAGGCCGCGCGCGGCGAGGCCCTGCCCGCCGAGGCCAAGGAGGCCTGTGCCGCACAGGAGGCCCGGCGGGCCGAGCGCGAGCAGGAGCAGGGGCCCGAGCGGGAGACCCCGTCCGCCGCCACTGGCGTCGACGCCGCGGAGGAGGACGGCGACGGCTCGGGCGCCGAGCAGTCCGACCGCGCCCGGCGACCGCGCCAGGGGCGCCCGAACCCCGGGCAGGACACCGCCGAGCGCGCCCCGCGGCGCGACCGCGGCGCTGGCGGAAACCGCGCTGGCGGGAACGGCGGGAGCAGGGGCGGCTCGCCGCCGCAGTCGCGGCCCGAGCCCCGCCAGGAATCTGACAATGGGGAGGCGCCGTCCTCCCGGGGTCGTCGTCCCGACGACCCCGGGCGCTCGAACGGCAGACGTGGCGGTCCGCCCGAGGGCGCCGGTCGACCTGAGGGCTCGGGGGGGCCCGAGGGCGCCGGTACGCCGCCAGGCGAGGGACGCGGCCGGCCGGAGGGGGCCGGCCGGCCGTAGCCCTCCGCTGGGCCTCGGGGCGAGGCGATGATGCTTGCAGCGATCGAGACAGACGGCGAGATCCTCGAGGCGATCTGGGCGCACGGTGATCGCGTGGCCACCGTGGCCGTGGCGCTCGCCGAGCGACTGGGCCTGAGGGCGGATCTCGTCGACCGACTGCGCTTCGCCGCGCCCCTGCACGACATCGGCAAGACGGTTCTTCCCTCCGAGGTTCTCCTCAAGCCCGGGCCGCTGACCGCCGAGGAGACCGCGCTCGTGCGCGGCCATGTCCACGAGGGGGTCCGTCTGCTGTCGGGAGGTGACGAGCGGCTGCGTACGGCCCGCGCGGTCGCGCTCACCCATCACGAACGCTGGGACGGGACCGGCTATCCCTTCGGTCTGCACGGGGAGGAGATCCCGCTCGTCGGGCGCATCGCCGCGGTCGCCGACGTCTTCGACGCCCTCGTCAGCGAGCGCCCCTACAAGCCCGCCTGGACCACTGACGCCGCGATCACCGAGATCGCGCGCGGATCCGGCTCCCAGTTCGACCCAGAGATCGTCGCGGCGTTCCTCGACTGCCCGCCGGCCGCGGCCTGAGGCGAGCGTCACGCCCCACCGCTGGTGACGGTGGGGCGCGCGTCGATCAGCCCGCCAGGCGCTTGGCGAGCATCTGCTTGCCCTGCTCGCCGCCCCTTTGGCTGCTGCCCTGGGCGCGGCGGAAGAAGTCCGCGAGCTCGTCATCGCCATCGCGCTGGGCATCCTCGATGTAGCTCTCCAGGCGCAGAGCGTTGTTCAGGCTGGCCTCGGTGAACCAGATGAGGTTGTAGTCCTTGTCCTTGGTCCCCGTGACCTGGCCAGCTTCGCTCGACATGGGTCCTCCTCACGATCGGGTGCGTTGGCACCCGCCCTACCCCAACCCCCCGACGGACTATCGGCAAGGCTGGGAGGGCCGATCGGTCGAGGCGACCCGAGCGCACGCGCGCCCAGCTTAGGCACGGTTCCCGCGCCGTGAGGGTCTGCCAGTACATGGAGCAACAGGGTCTCTCAGAAGGCGTCGCCGTGTGCTCTGCTGTGGCCATGCGTGCTGCTCTCTTCATCGGACCCCACCGCGTCGAGGCCGCTGACCGGCCCGACCCGTGCTTGCCCAGCCCACCGACGCCGTCGTCCGCGTCGTGCTGGCGTGCGTCTGCGGCTCAGACCTCTGGTTCTACCGCGGCGAGTCGCCGTTCGAGCAGGGCCCGATCGGCCACGAGTTCATCGGCGTCGTCGAGGACGTCGGCGGCGAGGTGCGTGACCTCTCCAAGGGCGACCTCGTCATCGCGCCGTTCGCCTTCAGCGACGGCAGCTGCCCGCACTGCCGCCACGGGATCACGACGGCCTGCGTCAACGGCGGCTTCTGGGCGGCGGGCGGCATCGACGGCGGCCAGGGCGAGGCCGTCCGCGTGCCGCTGGCCGACAGCACGCTCGTGCGTGTCCCGGGCTCCGGGCACTCGAACGAGATGCTGGCCTCGCTGCTGACGCTCTCCGACGTGATGGCGACAGGCCATCACGCGGCGGTCTACGCCGATGTCCGGCCAGGACGCGCAGTCGCCGTGGTCGGCGACGGCGCCGTCGGCCTCTCGGGCGTGCTGGCCGCCAAGCGCCTGGGCGCCGAGCGGATCATCGCGCTGAGCCGCAACCCGGCCCGCCAGGAGCTGGCCACCGCGTTCGGGGCGACCGACATCGTCGCTGGGAGGGGCGAGGAGGCCACGCAGGCGGTGCTGGAGCTGACGGGCGGCGTGGGCGTGGACGCCACGCTGGAGTGCGTCGGCACCGGACAGGCGATGCAGACCGCGACCTCGATCGCCCGGCCGGGCTCGATGGTCGGCTACGTCGGCGTCCCGCACGGCGTCGAGCTGCCGGTCGGCGAACTGTTCTTTCGCAACAAGGGCGTCCGCGGCGGCGCCGCGCCCGCCCGGACCTACATCCCCGAGCTGCTCGACGACGTGTTGGAAGGCCGCATCGAGCCCGGGCGCGTCTTCGACTTCCAGACCGACCTCAACGGTGTCGCGGAGGCGTACGCCGCGATGGACGAGCGCCGCGCGATCAAGTCGCTGCTGCGCGTCGGGACGGCGTGACATGAGCGCATGTGCGCCTGGCGAGGACGCCTCAGTCGACCCTGCGCGGCGCGTCGCCTGCCCACCGCCGGTTCGGGCCGATGGACGTCCGGTGCCCACACTCCTGAACATGGGTAACGCTCATGATCACCCGCAGCCCGTGTTGTTGCCGCAGCTCGAGCACGTGTAGCACGAGCCGGTGCGCTGCATCATGCCGCCGCACTGGTTGCATGCCGGGCCGAGGTCGAGGCCGACGAGGCGGGCCGGGACGACGGGCGGGGTGTCGGTCAGCGCTTCGGCCGCCGCTCGGGTTGTCGCCGGCTCGCTGCCAGCGACGGTGCCCATCGGGCCGTGCCGCTCGCCGTGGCCGGGGGCCGTCGGCGCGGGCCCGGGCGGCGGCTTGGCCGTCACGCCCTCCTTGGTGCTCGTCGCTGCGCCGGGGCCGCCGTTCGCCGGGCCCGCCGTGTCGGAGGCCACCATCGAGCTGGCCGCGTCCTCGGCCGCCTTGCGCGCGCGGACCTCGGGCGTGAGGATGCCCAGCTCTTCCTGCGCGTCGGTGTCCAGGAAGCGCGAGGCCAGCCAGCGCATGATGTAGTCGGGCATCGACTTGGCGAAGGGGATCTCGGGGTTCTGGGTGATCCCCTCCGGCTCGAAGCGCATGTAGCAGAACTTCGACACGAGGGTCTCGAGCGGCACGCCGTACTGCAGCGCGATCGAGATGGCCGTCGCGAAGGAGTTCAGGAGCCCGCGCAGCGTCGAGCCCTCCTTGCCGATGTCGGTGAGGAAGATCTCGCCGAGCGAGCCGTCCTCGTACATGCCGGCCGTGATGTAGCCCTCGTGGCCGCCGATCGAGAACTTGTGGGTGATCGACTGGCGCTCGCGCGGCATGCGCTTGCGTGCCGGCCCGGCCTCCTTCCGCCCACGGTCTTGCGCCTCCGCCCGCGCTGCGGCGATCGCCGTCGCGACGAGATCGTCGACCTGCTCCTGGGTGAAGAGCCCCTCGGCGACCGCGGCATCGGCCTCCTTGGCGTCCTGGGCGTCGGTGCGCAGCGCCTGGGCGGTCTTGGACCCGTCGCGGTAGATGGCCAGCGCCTTGACGCCGCAGCGCCACGCTTCGAGGTAGGCGTCGGCGATGTCCTCGACCGTGGCGGTCTGCGGCAGGTTCACGGTCTTGGAGCTCGCTCCCGAGATGAAGGGCTGGACCGCGCCCATCATCTTGATGTGGCCCATGTGCGAGATGGCGCGCTGGCCGACCGCCACGTCGAAGACCTCGAGGTGCTCGTCGGCCAGGCCGGGGGCCCCGACGATCGTCCCGTGCTGCTCGATGTGGGCCTCGATGGGCCCGATCTGCTCCTCGGCGTAGCCCAGCGTGCGCAGCGCCATCGGCACCGTGCGATTGGCGATGGTCATCTGCCCGCCGCCGACGAGCTCCTTGAACTTCACGAGCGAGAAGTCCGGCTCGACTCCCGTCGTGTCACAGTCGAGCAGAAAGGAGATGGTGCCGGTCGGCGCCAAGACGGTGGCCTGCGCGTTGCGGTAGCCGAAGTGCTCGCCGACGGCCACCGCGTCGTCCCACGACGCGCGTGCGGCGGACAGGAGCCCGGTGTCGGCGCAGGTTGCGTCGGGAATCGCATACGAGGAGTCGCGGTGCATGCGCATGACGGCGTTGTGGGCCTCGCGGTTCTCCCCGTAGCGCTCGTAGGGCCCGAGCGCCGCGGCGACGCGCGCGGAGCCGAGGTAGGCCCGGCCGGTCAGGAGCGCCGTGATCGCGGCCGCCGTGCCCCGCCCCTCGTCGGAGTCGTAGGGCATGCCGTTGGCCATGAGAAACGCGCCGAGGTTCGCGTAGCCGAGGCCGAGCTGGCGGAACGCGCGGGCGTTGACGGCGATCTCCTCGGTCGGGTAGCTCGACGGCCCCACGACGATCTCCTGGGCCAGGAAGACGATGTCGACCGTGTGCTTGAAGCACTCGACGTCGAAGGAGCCGTCCTCGCGGCGGAACTTCATCAGGTTCAGCGAGGCGAGGTTGCAGGCGGAGTCGTCGACGTGCATGTACTCGCTGCAGTTGGCAACAACCACTCCGTCGACGATGTAGGAGTGGTGCAGCGGCTCTGTGAGATTGAAGACCTCCTCTTGGCCGTCTTCCTCGCGTGACAGCAACGTGGTCCACCGCTTGGTGCGATAGCGACCGGTCTCGGCGAGCATCGCCTGAAGCGCAGCCTGCTTGCGGGGTGCCGAGAAGCCGACGGCCTCCGCGAATCGTTCGAGGTCCGAACCGGTGATGCGCAGATCGAATCCCTCACGTGAGGCGTACTCGACGCTCGTGCCGTCCGTGCGCCGGTACGAGAAGGTGGCCTTCTTACTCTCGGTGACCCTGAAGATCCGACCCCGGACCCCGAAGGCGTTGAGCATGCGCTGAACGTCCTTGAGCAGGGCCTCGCTGCGACTGCCGAGCCCTGCATAGCGGCTGGCCTTGCCGCCCGACTCGACACGCGAAACACAGCCATCGGCGCCGAAGAGCCCACGGAGGAACGCCGCCTGCATCTGGACCGGAGCACAGAGCACCGCTGTGGGGACGCGCTTGTCATGGGCTCGCGCGCTCGTGACCCCGAGCTCCCGGAAGAAGGCGCGCACAGCTGTGCTTCCGGCGCGCAGCTGTACGCACCCGTTGGACATCTCCTGGCGGGAGACCCCGCCGACGAGTTCGCGCAGCAGTCCTTCGTGCGAGTCGGCCATCCCGTCGGCGAGGTCGTCACCGCCATAAATCCACTCCGCGCGAGCGTCGGTCAGGCAGCCATCGCCAATCAGATGTCCGGTCAGCTCCGCCAGCCCCTCACTCCATCGCTCGGGCAGTCGCTGGTGGGTGACTGCGCTGCCCCGCGAGAAGGACTTGGCCAACGCCTCGACCCTGACCGGCAGCGTCCACGAGGCGTCGGTGGCCGGCGTGGCGGAGTCGTTGAGCAGGACTCGGTCCTGAGCCGTCAACTCCTCGGCCCGGACATAACCGCGGTTGAGCGTCCACACGCGATGGTTCGGCGTGCAGCGCATCTCACCGCCATCGGCGAAGCGGAGCCGCACGATCGGCTTGACCCCGTTGCGCATAAACGCAACCGGCTCGGTCGCGACGACGCCCCGTGCCGGCGTTCTGGCAGTAGCGCGGTGCGTGTAGACCCGGATCTCCTCGCCCGCCTCTCCTCGAGCGATCAGGTCACCGATCGGCATCAGCCCCTTGGTGGTATGGACGCGGGCGTCGGCCGGGAAGCACGGGTTCGACGCGTTGATGCGCCCCGAGTTCGGGCACGTGTGCCACTGGTTGATCGTGGTGTCGTACTGGACGCCCGGGTCGGCGCACTGCCACGCGGCCTCGGCGATGTCGCGCATGAGCTCGCGCGCGGGGATGGGATCGCCGATCGGCTCGCCGGTGGTGCGGGCGATCGTCTGCCACTCCTCGTCGTTCTCCACGGCGCGCATGAACGCTTCGGAGACGCGAACCGAGTTGTTGGCGTTCTGGTACTGGATCGACGTGAAGCCCTCGCCGTCGATCGACATGTCAAAGCCGGCGTCGCGCAGCGCGTTGGCCTTCTTCTCCTCGCGGGCCTTGCACCAGATGAAGTCGCGGATGTCGGGATGGTCGATGTCGAGCACGACCATCTTGGCTGCCCGACGTGTTTTCCCTCCGGACTTAATTGTGCCCGCCCAGGAGTCGGCGCCGCGCATGAACGACACCGGCCCCGAGGCCGTGCCGCCCTTGCTCAGCGGCTCCCTCGAGCCGCGGATGTTCGAGAGGTTGATCCCGGAGCCTGAACCGCCGCGGAAGATCTTGCCCTCCTTGGTGTTCCAGTCGAGGATCGACTCCATCGTGTCGTCGACGCTGAGGATGAAGCAGTTGTGGACGGCGATGTTGTTGGTCAGGAACTCGCCTGACTCCGTCTGGATGTCGTAGACCTCCATCTCGCCCAGCGGCTGGATGGCGACGATCTCCTCCTCGCGCAGATGCGGGCAGCGCTTGGGGTTGCGCAGTTCGAGCGAGGCGAGCAGCTTGCGCTGCTTACGGGCGTCGACGAAACCGACGAACTCAGCGAAGCGCGCACGCTCGGAGCCGATGGAGATGAAGACCTCGTGTAGATCGTGGCGGTTGGCGCGCTTGTCGGCCTTGTGCGAGCGGCGCGAGTAGATGCCCAGCACGCCGAGGAGGATCTGGACGTCCTCGGTCCAGCGTTCACCGATGACCGCGAAGCCGACCTTCGCGTTCTCGCAGCCGCGGTCGCGGCGCACGGTCACGTAGCCGTCGGCCTGGAAGATGCTGCGCAGGTAGGCGGCGATCTCCTCGTGCGAGGCGGTCCACAGCCGCCAGGGCACACGGATCTCGGTCCGCCGGTCGAGCAGATCGAAGCGCTCGACGAACGGGCGCAGGACCTCGCCGTACAGGCGGATGCGCTGGACGGACTGGCTCAGCGTGTCCGCATCACGGACCTTGCGATGGACATCGGGCAGTGCCACGTCGAGGTGGTCCTCCACCCACGCGCGCTCCTCCTCGTTGGCCACCTGGAACTCGATGGTCAGCGAGCGGTTCGTGCCCTCCGCGTACTGGCCGACGAACCCGTCGGCCTGCAGCCACCCGGCCAGCGCGGCCTCGGAGACCTTGACCGGGTCGGTCGCCGCGGCCGTCTCGGCCACCTCGTCGACCGCGGCGTCACCGGGGCCGGCGGGCACTAGCGCCGGGGCGGCCACCTTGGCGCGGTGGGGATGTAGATGCATCCGCATGCCCAGCTCGAGCTCGCCCACGCGCAGCCACTGCGGCTGGGTGCGCCGCTCGCGCACGGCCTTGACCACATGGTCGGCCGTCGCCTCGACAAACGAGCCGTTGCGCAGGCGCACCCGGAAGGCGGGCTTGATGCCGTTGGCCTTGGTGGCGACGATGCGCGTCGTGCCGTGCGAGTCGTAGACCTCGCGACCGACCACGTCGTCCTCGACGAGCTGACCGATGGGGACCATGCCCTCCGGCGTGGAGACCAGGGCGCCGTAGGGAAGGCATGCGCTGCACTGCGGCTGCTCCTCGAAGCCCACGTTGAACCACACCGGCGAGTTGAAGGCCGCCATCTGGTGCAACAGCACGTAGGTCAGCTCGGCCTCGAAGGTGTCGCCGTCGTCGGGGGTGGCGAAGTAGCCGCGCTGGCGCCCCCAGTCGGCGATGGTCCCGGCCACGCGGGAGATCATCTGCTTGACTGACCGTTCGCGCGCGGGGGAGCCGAGCTGGCCGCGGAAGTACTTCTGGGCGACGATGTTCGTCGCGTTCTGGGACCAGGTGACCGGGAACTCCACGCCGGTCTGCTCGAAGGCGACGCGGTCGCCGTGGCCGATGCGTGCGTCGCGCAGCTCCCACTCGACGCTGTCGAAGGGATGGACGCCCGGCGTCGTGAAGCGGCGGCGCACCGTGAGGGCCTGACCGGCCTGGCCTTCGTACATCAGTGCCGTCTGCGGTGCGTCCATCGAGGTTTCCCTCTCAGTCTAGGGGCGGGCAAAGCGAGCGACTGAGACTCCCCTATGGGGAGGACGGAACGAAAAAGGCCCGCTCGCGCGAGCCTTTGGCGCTCAGCGACCGAGCCGGACCCAGTCGCGGAACTCCGCCCAGACGGCGGAGGCGCGAAAGCCGGCTTCGTGCCAGGAGTGGCGGGTGCCCAGCAGCCAGGCCGGCTCGAAGGCCCACCAGCGTCCCAGCGCGAACGCGGCGGCGCCCAAGGCGAGCAGCGCGCCCAGGATGGCCAGCAGCAGGATGGGTG
>DASZCY010000132.1:0-1919 GCA_035942615.1 Solirubrobacteraceae bacterium
GTCCGCGGGGATGCCGACGTCGCGGGGCTCGGCGTGGGGCAGCGCACCGTGCTCGGCGGCGGCCACGATGGGCGCAAAAGAGGCGCCCTGCGCGCCGCGCCGGCGCATGGCGACCTCGAGGTCGAGGGCCACCTCGCGCTCGGTGCGTCCCACCAGCCCGCGGTCGAGCACCTCGGTGAGCGCGTCGTCGGCCAGCGCGGCGGCCGCACGGATTCGCTCGAGCTCGCCGGCGTCCTTGACCGTGCGCAGGTCGGCGATCACGCCACCGGCGGCCACCAGCTCGACGCCCTCGGGCACCAGTTCGCCCAGGCGTGCGTGATCCTTGACCGTGAGGTCGGTGTCGTCGAAGCCCAGGCGCGCCGGCGGGCGCAGGCCCTCGGCGACCTGCTCGAGCAGCTTCTGGGCGATCTCGTGGTCCCACCCCTCCCCCACCTGCTCGCGCGCCTGGGTGAGGTAGCGAAAGTCGGTGACAAAGCGCCGGTCGGCTGGGCCCACAACCGCGGCGGCACTGGAGCCGGTGAACCCGCACAGCCAGCGCACGTCGACCAGGCGGCTGACCAGCAGCGCGTCGAGCTCGCGCTCGCGCACGGCGGCCACGACGGCCTCGGCCCGCTTGGCGGGGGCGGTCACAGGTGCTCCCGCAGGCGCTGCAGCGCGGTGGCGTAGCCGTCGGGTCCCTCACCGCTGCCCGTGGCCACGCACAGGTCGCCGATCACCGACGTGCGCCGGAAGGGCTCGCGCTCGTCCACCGCGGAGAGGTGCACCTCCACGGCGGGCAGGCTGGCGATCTCCAGCGCGTCGCGGATCGCGTAGGCGTAGTGGGTCCACGCGCCGGGGTTGAGCACCAGGCCGTCGGCGGCGGTGCGCGCGGCGTGCAGGCGCTCGACGTAGGCATGCTCGGCGTTGGCCTGGAAGAAGGAGGGCGCCAGGTCCAGGCGCGCGGCGAAGCCCGCGATACGCTCCTCGAGCTGGGCGAGGGTCAGCGAGCCGTAGTGGACCGGGTCGCGCAGGCCAAGCTGGTCGAGGTTGACGCCGTGCAGGACGTCCACGCGCGCGGCGGTCCGGCTTCCGCCCGCCGGCGGATCGACCGGAGGATCGCTCGAGGCGCTCATGGCCCCGCCAACTCTGCCACGGCGGCGCGCACGTCGGCGTCGTCGACCGCCTCGCCGTGGCGCACGTCGCCGGGCGCGTGGACGAGCACGAAGGGGGTGGTCCCGCCCGTGCGCTTCTTGTCGCGACGGGTCAGGGCGACCACCTCGTCGGGGTCGATTCCTGCTGGGAGCGTGGTGGGCAGGCCCGCTCCCTCCAGCAGCGCGTGCGTGCGCTCGCGCAGCGCGTCCTGGCCCGAGAGGCGCAGGGCGGCCAGCAGGCCCAGGCCCACCGCCTCGCCGTGGCGCAGGGCGCCGTAGCCCGTGGCGGTCTCCAGCGCGTGGGCGACGGTGTGGCCGAGGTTGAGCACCTGCCGGCGCCCGCCGTCGCGCTCGTCGGCGCCCACGACGGCGAGCTTGGTGCGCGCGCAGTCGAGCACCATGGCGGCGTCCGCGCCCTCGCCGCGCGCTACCCGGGCCCATAGCGCGCCGCCGGCGATCAGCGCGGTCTTGACCACCTCGGCGTAGCCCGCCGCGTGCTCGGCGGGGGGAAGCGTGTCCAGCGTGGAGGGCACGACGTGCACCGCCGCGGGTTGGTGGTAGGCCCCGACGTAGTTCTTGGCCTGCGGGAGGTCCACGCCGGTCTTGCCCCCGTAGGCGGCGTCGACCTGGGCCACGAGCGTGGTGGGAACGTGCACGACGGGCACCCCGCGCTGGTAGGTGGCCGCACAGAAGCCGGCCAGGTCGCCGACCACGCCGCCGCCCAGGGCGAGCACGCGGCCGGCGCGGGTCAGCCCCGCCTCGACCATGGCCTCCCACACCTGCTGGGCG
>DASZCY010000133.1:0-2194 GCA_035942615.1 Solirubrobacteraceae bacterium
CCCCGGTGGTGGCCGCGCAGAACCCCGCCCCCGGGCCGGAGCCCGAGGACGACCTGGTGCCCGAGTCCGGGGACGAGGACGGGGAGGTCGTGCCCACGGCGTCGAACGACGGCGCCGCGCCCGCGCGCGCCGACGACGAGGCCGAGCCCGAGCCCGCCCGTGCGGCCGGCGACGGCGACGGCGGCGGCGACGGCGACGGCAACGGCGAGCTGCCCTTCACCGGCTTGGGCCTCTTGCCCGTGGGTCTGGTGGGCGGGCTGCTGCTGGCCGGTGGCCAGCTGCTGCGCCTGGCCGAGCGCCGGCGCGGGGTCGCCCATATGGTCGACCGGAGCGCCGACCAGGGCTGAGGCCCCACCCGTCACGACGCGCCGAACCGAACCCCGGCCTCCTCGCGAGCGCCGGGGTTTCGGCGCGGCGTGACCGTGAGCGAGCCCTACCCTGCGGCGCGTGCCCGCTCGTCGCGCGCCCGACGTCCGCGCCCGCGTGCTCGCCGTCGGCGTGCTGGTCGCCGCCCTGATCGTCGTCATCGCTCTGGGGCTCAGCTTCGGCGGCGGGGGGCGAGGGTCCGAGCGCCCGGCCCCGCCCGCGGCCGGCGAGGCCTCCCGGCCCACGCCGGAGCGCGAGGGGACGGCGGCGGGCAGCGCCCCGGTCGACGACCTCTCGGTCGACGAGCAGGTCGGCTCGCTGGTCGTGCTGCGCTTCGCGGGCACCACCCTGCCCGGCTACGTCAGGCGGATCCTGGACGACGGCGAGGCGGCCGGGGTGATCCTCTTCGCCGACAACCTCACCGGCCCCGGCCAGGCGCGCGCGCTGACGAAGTCCGTCCAGAAGGCCGCGGGCGGCGACGCGCTGATCATGGTCGACCAGGAGGGCGGCCCGGTGCGCAATCTGCCCTGGCTGGGGCCTGCGCAGGCCGCGCCCGACCAGGGCGACTCCGCGGCGGTGCGCGCGACCTCGCTCCAGGCCGGGCGGGCCCTGGCCGAGCAGGGCTTCAACGTGGTGCTCGGGCCGGTGGCCGACGTGCCCTCGGTGCCCGGCTCCGCGCTGGCCGGGCGGGGCTTCTCCACCGATCCGCGGCTGGCGGGCGAGCGCGTCGCCGCCGCGGTGCGGGGCTGGCAGGAGGGCGGGGTGACCGCCACGCTCAAGCACTTTCCGGGCCTGGGCGCCGCCACGACCAACACCGACGATGGACCGGCCAGCGTGGAGGGGGGGCGCGAGGAGCTCCCCGACCTGGCCGCCTTCCGCGCGGGCCTCAAGGCCGACCCCGGCCTGGTCATGCTCAGCAGCGCGCGCTATCCGGGCGTGGATCCCGACGCGCTCGCGCTGGTCTCCCCCGTGGTCGTCGGCCTGCTGCGCGATCGGCTGGGCTTCGACGGCGTGGTGATCACCGACTCGCTGGAGGCCCGCGCGGTGCAGGCCCGTCTGACCGTCGAGGAGGCCGCCGTGGGCAGCGTTCAGGCCGGCGGCGACATCGCGCTGACCACCGGGCGCGGTTCGTGGATCCGTGTCTTCGGTGCCCTGGGGGACCGCGCTCGCCGCGACGAGGCCTTCCGCTTCCGGGTGCGCGAGTCGGCCGCCCGCGTGCTCGAGCTCAAGCGCTCCGCGGGGCGCGGCGGGGCTTGAGACCCCCGCGAACGCGATCGCCCGCCCGTCGCCGTTTCGGATCCCCGGCCGGTCAGCCGGGCAGCGAGACCGAGGCACGGACTGACCGCCCGCCCGGTCGGGCATGAGCAATGGTCGCGCGCCGGCTCGGCGACTCGGAGGGGGCACACGCCGGGCGGGATGGCATCCGTGCCATCGGGAGCGGCTTGCGTGCCGGGTTGGTGTGGGGAGGTGCGAGGAGGACCGCCCGACGGCTTCCTGCCGGTCTGTGGCGCCGTTTCCCTGGCGCCTCTCGGCCGGTCGTCTCGCGTGATGGCAGCAGTATGAGAAGCGGGCGGCGATCTGTCACTAGGCACCCCCTCCCAGGGTTTGTTCGAGGCCAGGCCAGGGGGCCCCTGTCACTCGCCTGCGATCGCCGCGCTCTGCGGGTCGCCGGCGGAGGTGTGAGCCTCCGCGCGGCGGGTAGGGGCTCGTCGTGGCCGAAGATCCAACCCGCCAGCAGCGTTCCCCCGTCCCCAGGGATCCCGCGCGCGAGGGCGGGGTCTACGAGGAGGAGTACGATCCGGTCGTCGAGGAGGCGGCCGAGTCGGCG
>DASZCY010000134.1:0-2065 GCA_035942615.1 Solirubrobacteraceae bacterium
GCAACCCGATGAACTATGGGGTCGTCGAGCGCGAGGGCAACACCAACGCCGACGGGGCCGGGATCGGCGGCGGCGTCGGCGTCGGCCCGGAGGGCTACGAGGGCCACGTGACCTTCTACGTCGAGGTACCCGACGTCGAGGCCGCCCTCGTCGAGGCCGAGCGCCTCGGCGGCCGGCGGCTCATGGGCCCCGACAAGGTCACCGACGAGATCGAGATCGGCCAGTTCGCCGACCCCGAAGGGCACGTGATCGGCCTGACGGCGGCGGCGTCGTAAGCGCTGAGAGGGCCATGAGGGACCCCATCCAAGATTGCGTGAGAGTGTTCGGGCGGGCCGGCCTGCCGGGGCGGCTGGATTGATGCCCGACCAGTTGCACTTCACCGCCTCCGAGGAGGCCAACGCGCTGATCGCGGCCGATCCCCTGGCGCTGCTGGTGGGCTTCGCGCTGGACCAGCAGGTCACGGTGCAGAAGGCCTTCGCGGGGCCGCTGGCGCTGTGCGAGCGGTTGGGCGGTCTGGACGCGCAGACGCTCGCCTGCGCGGACCTCGAAGCGGTGTTCCGCCACAGGCCGGCGATCCACCGCTTCCCGGGCGTGATGGCCGGGCGGGTCCACGACCTCGCGGTGCACGTGCGCGACGAGTACGCCGGCGACGCCGAGCGCGTGTGGAACGACGCGCCCGACGCCGACGCGCTGCGGGCCCGCCTAAAGGCGCTCCCGGGCTTCGGCGAGATGAAGGTCAAGGCGCTGGGCGCGGTGCTGGCCAAGCACTTTGGCGTCGAGGCCGCCCGCGAGCTCGTGCCCTGGCATCCCACGCTCGGCGACGTCGACTCGCCGCAGGCGCTCGCCGACTACCAGGCGGCAAAGCGCGCGTACAAGGCCGAGTGGTCGAGGGCCCAGCGATGACGGGCCGAGCCGCCGTTACGGCCGAGCATCAGCGTCCAAGGACCGTCTCGCCCAATTCGGTGGATACGGGGACGACAGTGAGGTCGTCGATGCCGGCGAAGTCGTCCGGATTGGCCGTGTAGACGGGGAGCTGGTTGGCGGTCGCGATCGCGGCGATCATGGCGTCGTAGGATCGGGCGCTGGCCTTGCGACCGGCTCGTCGAAGCGATGCGGCCACGCGTCCGAATGCGCGCGCCGCCGCGGCATCGAACGCGAGCGGCGCGAAATCGGCCTCGGCCTGCTGGAGGTGCGCCTGGCGCGCCGCGCGCTCGCCCTCATCCCGCGCGACGAGTGGACCGACCGACAGCTCGGCGAGGGTCACCGCCGTGATGAGGGGCTCGGCGGGAAGTGCTTGCGGGTCGGCGATCTTCCCGAGCAGGAGCACCGTCGAGGTGTCGAGGATGCCTCGGTCGTGAGGGGCCTGCGTGCTCAGAGTCCGGCATCCACGATCTCGTCGATGTCCGCTCGCAGCGCGGCGGGATCCACCGCGGGAAGGGCCCGCCACCGTTGGAGCAGCGTCTGTGCCGATAGAGCGGGCCGCGAGGCCGGGCGCAGTTCTGCGACGGGCTTCCCCCCTCGCGTGATCGTGATCTCCTCGCCGCCGGTCGCTCGGTCGACCACAGCGCCACCGTTGTTGCGCAGTTCGCGAATCGTCACGGCACCCATAGATGCCGCCAATGTATCACATGTGATACTTGTCCGGGTCAGCTTCCCCCGAGGAGGTCAAGACCAGAGCGTCAGCGCGAGGGCGAGTCAGCCCAGACGGCGGACTGTGAGAGGTTCAGTCCTCGCTGCCGTCCCCAGCCTGCACGACGAGCAGGAGGTCTCCGGCGTCGACGTGGCTGCCGTCCCCGGCCACGATCTCCTCCACCACGCCATCCGTCTCGGCGAACACCTCGAGCTCCATCTTCATCGCCTCGATGACGAGGAGCACATCGCCCTTCTCCACCCGATCATCCTCGGCGACCCCCAGCGCGCCGACCATGCCCGGCACGGGCGCGGCGACCTGGCCGGGATCCCCTTCGTCGGCCTTGCGCCGGGCTGCGGCGGCCTCCATGCTCTGGTCTCGCACGCGCGTCTCGCGCGGCTGACCGTTCAGCTCGAAGTAGATCGAGCAGAAGCC
>DASZCY010000135.1:0-4761 GCA_035942615.1 Solirubrobacteraceae bacterium
CGCCTCCGACCACGGCCTGGTGGGCCTGCTCGCCTCGCCGTGGACGCTGGTGGCCGTCGCCGGCTCCGTGTTCGCCTTCTTCGCCTCAGCGCGCTCCCTGCAGGACGGCGAAGCCGTGCCCGTGATCGCCATCACCGGCACCGCGGCCAACATCGCGGCCATCGCCGGCGGCATCGTGGTCTTCGGCGACCCGCTGCCCTCCGACGCGCCGGGGATCGTCCTCCAGGCGCTGGCCTTCGTCCTGGTCATCGTCGCCTCTGCCCTCATCCCCGCCCCGGTGCGGGCGGGCGGCGCGGCGCCGGCGAGCGTCTGAGCGACAGCGGGTCGGGATTGCCTGGGCACGTGCGGCTCCGCCGCAGCCGTCGTCTCGGTGATCGCACGCTGATCCGCTCCCGCTGCTGGGCGTCGCGTAGCGACTGCTACCATCCCGCGCCGCATGCCGACGACCTCCCAGCTCGTGCGCAAGGGCCGCAAGGCCAAGCCCAAGAAGCTCGCCACTCCCGGCCTCAAGTCGGGAAAGGGGCGCAAGAAGCAGACCGCGGCCCCGCAGCGGCGCGGTGTGTGCACGCGGGTGTTCACCACCACGCCCAAGAAGCCCAACTCGGCGCTGCGCAAGGTCGCTCGGGTGCGCATCACCGGCTCCATCGAGGTCACCGCCTACATCCCCGGCGAGGGCCACAACCTGCAGGAGCACTCGGTGGTGCTCGTGCGCGGCGGCCGCGTCAAGGACCTGCCGGGCGTGCGCTACAAGGTGGTGCGCGGGACCCTGGATGCCGCCGGCGTCAGCGATCGTCGCAAGGCGCGCTCGCAGTACGGCGTAAAGAAGAAGTAGAGCGAGGCCGTTCTAGCAGTGCCCCGTCGCGCCGCCGCCCAGATCCGAACCCTGGACCCGGACCCCGTCCACCGCTCTCGCTTGGTCCAGCAGCTGGTCAACAAGGTCATGCTGCACGGCAAGAAATCTCGCGCCGAGGGCATCGTCTACGACGCGCTGGCCATCCTCGGCGAGCGTACGGGCAAGGACCCCGTCGAGTCGCTGGAGACGTCGATCAAGGCGCTCACCCCCACGCTGGAGGTCCGCTCCCGCCGCGTCGGCGGCGCCACCTACCAGGTGCCCGTCGAGGTGCCGGCACGCCGCGCGCGCACCCTCGCGATGCGCTGGCTCGTCGAGTTCTCGCGCAACCGCCGCGAGAAGACCATGGCCCAGCGCCTAGCCAACGAGCTGCTCGACGCCCAGTCCCAGCAGGGCGGGGCCTACAAGCGCAAGGACGACATCTTCCGCATGGCCCAGGCCAACAAGGCCTTCGCTCACTACCGGTGGTGACCGCGCTGCCCTTGGCGCCGCTGCCATCGCCGAGGCCCCGCCGGTAGCCCTCACCTTCGCCGCAGGCGGTCCCCCAAGCCGCCGGGCCGCTCCTCGGCCGGGCGGTGGAGATTACGGGCCCAGTAGGCATCCACCTGCTCGAAGGCGTCGAGCAGCGGGCGGTCCCGGGGCGACCAGTCGAAGGCGCGGGCTCCGCGCGCGAGACCCAGCGTGGGCAGGTCGGTGCGGGTGAACAGCTCGCCGTCATCGGCGCGGCGCTCGAGGTCGGCCAGCGCGCGGACCGCACGCGCCGGTGCGCCAGCGCCGGCGGGATCCTCGCCCTGGCGCGTCGCCGAGGCGTCGGCCAGCTCGCGCGCATGGCGCAGGAGGGCACGCAGCTCCTCTCGAGTGTCCCCCTCACGCCCTCCGTCATCGCGCCGGGCCGGTCCGGCCCGCGCCTCCCGGCGCCCCAGCGCGAGCAGGCCGGTCCCCGTCCCGGCCAGCAGCAGCCCGGCGAGCAGCTCGAGGTAGAAGCCCGCCGTTGCCCGAGCGCGCGCGTCTTCGAAGACGACCGACTCGGGCAGCCGGCCGCTCTGGCGCGTGTCGGGCAGATCGATGGCCAACGCCACGAACAGGGTCACCACGCCCAGCGCCACGAGCGCGGCGGCGGCCGGGCGCGACCCGCGTGCGACCCCGAGGGTCATGGCCAGGGCCAGGACTCCGACGGGTGCGAGGGCGTAGCCGTGGTTGGCCCCGCCGCGCACCGAGCGCTCGACGACCGCCAGCGGGCCGATCACGATCTCGTAGAGGGGCGTCAGCTCGGCGACGAGGACCCCCAGCGCTCCGAGCGCCGCCAGCGCGGTGATCCCGGGCGCAGCACCGTCCCGGGCCGGTCGGTCACCCTGCGGGCGTCGCACGGGCGCCCACCCCCCGCGCCTGAGCGGCCCGTTCGGACACGTTCCCGGGGCTGCGGGAGCCTCCGGAGCGCCTGCTATAGTGGTCCGTCGCCTCCGCCCTTGGCGTGCTCATCGGTACGCCACCGGACGGTGCAGTACGCCCGACGATGGAGACCCCGCCCACATAGCGCGACGGCCCTGGCGACAGCCGGTGGTTCGCGCGGGCCCGAAAGGGCCCGTTTTCTTTGCCCGCAGACGACGGAATCAGACCTCTTCCCATGGCACGCAAGTTCACGCTCGAGAAGACCCGGAACATCGGGATCATGGCGCACATCGATGCTGGCAAGACCACCACGACCGAGCGCATCCTCTATTACACGGGCCGGACCTACAAGCTGGGCGAGGTGCACGAGGGCGCCGCCGTCATGGACTGGATGGAGCAGGAGCAGGAGCGCGGGATCACCATCACGTCCGCCGCGACGACCTGCGAGTGGCGCGATCACCGCATCAACATCATCGACACGCCCGGCCACGTGGACTTCACCGTCGAGGTCGAGCGCTCGCTGCGCGTCCTCGACGGCGCCATCGCCCTGTTCGACTCCGTCGCCGGCGTGGAGCCCCAGTCTGAGACCGTCTGGCGCCAAGCCGACAAGTACGCGGTCCCGCGCATTGCCTTCATCAACAAGATGGACCGCATCGGCGCCGACTTCGCGGGCTCGGTGCAGACCATGCGCGAGCGCCTGGGCGCCCAGGCCGTCCCCGTGCAGCTGCCCATCGGCGCCGAGGCGGGCTTCCAGGGAATCATCGACCTCCTGGGTATGCAGGCCATCGTCTACAAGGACGACCTGGGCAAGGAACAGGAGGTCATCGACATCCCCGACGAGCATCTCGCCGCGGCCACCGAGGCGCGCGAGGCGCTGCTCAACGCGCTGACCGAGGTCGACGAGGATCTCGCCGAGGCCGCGCTCGAGGAGATGGAGGGCGGTGACGCGGTCGACAAGGAGGCCCTCAAGCAGGCCATCCGCCGCGCGACGCTGAGCATCGAGATGACCCCCGTCTTCTGCGGGTCGGCCTTCAAGAACAAGGGCGTGCAGCCACTGCTGGACGCGGTGCTCGACTACCTGCCCTCTCCGCTGGAGGTCAAGCCCGTCGAGGGCGTCACGGTGCTCAAGGGCGGCGACGATGGCGAGGCGGTCGTGCGCAAGCCCGACGACGGCGAGCCCTTCAGCGCCCTGGCCTTCAAGATCATGTCCGACCCCTTCGTCGGCAAGCTCACCTACTTCCGCGTCTACTCGGGCAAGCTCGAGGCCGGCGCGCGCGTGCTCAACGTGTCCAGCGGCAAGACCGAGCGCGTCGGACGCATTCTGATGATGCACGCCAACGACCGCGAGGAGGTCGAGGCGGTCTACTCCGGCGACATAGCCGCCGGTGTGGGCATCAAGCAGATCGTCACCGGCGACACGCTCAGCGCGCCCGACCAGCCCGTGCGTCTGGAGACCATCGAGTTCCCCGAGCCGGTCATCAAGGTCGCCGTCGAGCCCAGGACGAAGACCGACCAGGAGAAGATGTCGGTGGCCCTCCAGCGCCTGGCCGAGGAGGACCCGACCTTCCAGGTGCAGAGCAACGAGGAGACGGGCCAGACCGAGATCTCCGGCATGGGCGAGCTGCACCTCGAGGTCATCGTCGACCGCATGAAGCGCGAGTTCAAGGTCGAGGCCAACGTCGGCCGTCCGCAGGTCTCCTACCGCGAGACCGTGCGCGCCACCGCGCAGAAGGTCGAGGGTCGCTTCGTGCGCCAGACCGGTGGCTCGGGCCAGTACGGCATCGTATACATCGACATCGAGCCCGCGCCCGGCGAGGGCTTTGACTTCGTCAATAAGATCCGGGGCGGCTCGGTGCCTACCGAGTTCATCCCGGCGGTCGAAAAGGGTTGCCAGGAGGCGCTGGAAACCGGCGTCAAGGCGGGGTATCCGATGGTCGACGTGCGCGTGACGCTGACCGACGGCAAGTACCACGAGACCGACTCCTCGGAGATCGCCTTCAAGGTTGCGGGCTCGCTGGCGCTCAAGGAGGCCGCCCGGCGGGCCAAGCCGGTCCTGCTCGAGCCGGTCTTCGAGGTCGAGGTCGTCACCCCGGAGGACTTCCTGGGCGACGTGATCGGCGACCTCAGCCGCCGGCGCGGGCGCGTCGAGGGGCAGGACCGTCGGGGCAACGCGCTCGTGGTGACCGCCCGCGTGCCGCTCAGCGAGATGTTCGGCTACGCGACCGACCTGCGGTCCAACACCCAGGGGCGGGCCAACTACACCATGCAGTTCGACGGCTACGAGGAAGGGCCGCCCAACATCGCCGAGAAGGTCGTGGGCGAGCGCACCGGCGGCGCCGAGGCCGCATGACCTGCAGGGTCATCCTCCCGGTGCCTCCCGAGGACCTCGGGGGATCCCGGGGGCAGCGCCCCCGGGATGCATTGATAGTTTTCGCGAGTTCGACCAAGAGGAGCTAGGCAAAGTGGCGAAGGCAAAGTTCGAGCGGGACAAGCCGCACGTCAACGTGGGGACCATCGGTCAC
>DASZCY010000136.1:0-5645 GCA_035942615.1 Solirubrobacteraceae bacterium
GGTCGCGTGCGTCATGCGCCTCACGCCCGGCTACGTGGTCAGCATCGCGACCTTCTACGACATGCTGGAGAACCAGCCGGTGGGACGCCACAGCATCTACGTGTGCACGAACATCTCGTGCTCGCTGTGCGGGGCGGAGGAGCTGCTGGCCGCCGTGGAGGAGGCCACCGAGGACGACCCCGACTTCAACGTGCGCCACTTCGAGTGCCTGGGCGCCTGTGACATCGCCCCGATGGCCAGCGTGGACGGCGTGTACGTCGGCCCCATCGCCCTCGACGAGGTGCCCACGCTGCTCGCGCAGGTGCGCGAGGGGGCGCCGGTGCTACCCGACAAGCAGCTCACCCAACGCTCGGTGGCCGAGCCGCTGGCCGTGCTCCCCCGGGGGCCGTCGACCTACGGCGGGCAGATGCCCGAGGAGGCGCTCGGGCCCCCGGCGGCCATCGAGCAGGAGCCCATAGGCCCCGCGGAGGGGACCAAGCAGAGCAACGAGAAGGCCGTATGAGCGAAGACCCGACCAACCCCTCCCCCAACGGACGCACCGAGCCCCTCCTCCTGCGCGGCATCGACGAAGAGGGACTGCACACCATGGAGGTCTACCGCCGGCGCGGGGGCTACGAGGCGCTGACCAAGGCGCTGGACATGACGCCCGAGGAGGTGCTCGAACAGCTGCAGGCCTCGGGGCTGCGCGGACGCGGGGGGGCGGGCTTTGCCATCGGCAAGAAGGCCTCGTTCATGCCCGAGGGGTCCATGAACAAGTACATGGTCTGCAACGCCGACGAGTCCGAGCCGGGGGCCTTCAAGGACCGCGAGCTGATGCAGAAGAACCCCCACCAGCTCCTCGAGGGCATCATCATCGCCAGCTACTGCGTCGGGGCCAACCGCGCGTTCATCTACATCCGTGGGGAGTACCAGCGCCAGGCCGACGTGCTCGACGCCGCCCTGGCCGAGGTCGAGGCCGAGGGCTACCTCGGCGAGCGCATCCTCGACTCGGACTTCTCGCTGACCCTGGTGGTCCACCGCGGCGCGGGCGCCTACATCTGCGGCGAGGAGACCGCGCTGCTGGACTCCCTGGAGGGAAAGCGCGGCAATCCGCGTATCAAGCCTCCCTTCCCGGCCAACCAGGGCCTCTACCAGGGCCCCACGCTCATCAACAACGTCGAGACGCTGGCCACCGTGCCCCACGTCATCACCATGGGGGGCGAGAAGTACGCCGAGCTGGGCACGGAGAGCTCGCCGGGCACCAAGGTCGTGTCGATCAGCGGCAACGTGCGCCGGCCGGGCAACTACGAGGTCGAGCTGGGCGTCCCCGTGCGCGAGATCATCTACGGCCTGGCCGGCGGCCCTCCCGAGGGCCGCGAGGTCAAGCTCTTCTTCCCCGGAGGGTCGAGCGCCCCGGTGCTCACCGGCGACGACCTGGACCGCCCCTACGACTTCGACTCGATGGCCGAGGCGGGCTCCATGCTGGGCTCGGGGTCGATCATCGTGGTCGACGACAGCGTGCCGGTGGTCGACGTGGCGCTCAAGGTCGCCAAGTTCTACGAGCACGAGTCCTGTGGCAAGTGCTCGCCGTGTCGGGAAGGCACCCGCTGGACGCGCACCATCCTCGAGCGCGTGGACGACGGCACCGCGACGCCGATGGACCTCGACATCATGGCCTCCGTGCAGGAGCAGATCCTGGGCAACTGCCTGTGCGTGCTGGGCGACTCGATGGCCATGCCCATCGGCTCGATGGTCGAGAAGTTCCGCCACGAGTTCGAGGCCCACATCGAGAACGCCCGGGCACGCAATCCCTTCGGCGACGAGGTGCCCGAACCCGCGCCGCCGCTCGTGCAGGGAGCCGCCACCTGATGCCCCGCCCCGAGGTCAACATGGTGACGTTCACCATCGACGGGCGGGAGGTCTCTGCCCCGGAGAACGTGATGCTCGTCGACGGCGCGAAGTGGGGGGACGTCGAGATCCCGGTCTTCTGCTACGAGCCCAAGCTCGGCCAGCCGGTGGGGGCCTGTCGCATGTGCCTGGTGGAGGTCGAGGGCATCCCCAAGCTGCAGACCGGCTGCTCGACCCCGGTCAAGGACGGGATGGTCGTCCACACCCAGACCCAGCGGGTCAAGGACGCCCAAGAGGCGGTGGTCGAGTTCCTGCTGATCAACCACCCGCTGGACTGCCCGGTGTGCGACAAGGGCGGGGAATGCCCCCTGCAGGACATCTCCTTCGGCTGGGGCGGCGGGCGCTCGCGCTTTGTCGAGCCCAAGCGCCACTTCGAGAAGCCGCTGGCCCTCAGCCCGCTGATCGCCATCGACCGCGAGCGCTGCATCCTGTGCTACCGCTGCGTGCGCTTCAGCCAGGAGGTCAGCGAGGACTACCAGCTGATCCTGGCCGCGCGCACCGCCGACACCTACGTGGCGACCTTCGACGGGCATCCCTACGTCGCGCCCTTCAGCGGCAACATCATCGAGCTGTGTCCCGTGGGCGCGCTGACCTCGCGGCCCTACCGCTTCCGCGCCCGGCCGTGGGACATCGAGGGCGCGGGCTCGGTGTGCACGCTGTGCCCCTCGCAGTGCAACGTGGAGCTGACCGTGCGCGACGAGCGCGTCCTGCGCGTGCTCTGCCGCGTCCACGACGAGGTGGATGACGGCTGGCTGTGCGACAAGGGCCGTTTCGCCTACCAGGCCATCCACGTCGACGAGCGCATCACCCAGCCCATGGTGCGCGAGGGGGGCACCCTGAAAGCGGTGAGCTGGGAGCGCGCGCTGGACGAGGCCGCGCGCGGGCTGGCAGGGGCGGGAAGCGCGAGCGCGGCACTGGCCGGCGGGGAGACCACCAACGAGGAGGGCTTCCTCCTCCAGCGCCTCACCCGCGAGGCGGTGGGCTCGGTGCACGTGGACTCGCGGGCCGGCGGCTCGCTGCCCGTGGAGCTGCACGCCGCGCTGGGCGCACCCGCCCTGCAGGCCACGGTACCCGACCTGCAGTACGCACACGCCATCCTGGTCCTGGACACCGAGCCGGTGGACGACATGCCGATCGTCGACCTGCGCATCCGCAAGGGTGTGCGGCGCAACCGGGTGAAGCTGGCCGTGGCGACCTCGCGGCCCTCCTCGCTGGATCGCAACGCGGCGGTGTCGGTGCGCTACGCCCCCGGCGGTGGCGAGGCCTTCGTCGCCGCGCTGAACGCGGCCCTCGGGGGCGAGGAGAAGAACTTCGCCGAGCTGGTCGCGGCGGCGGGCACCACCGCGGAGGGCGTGCGCGCGGTCGCCGACCTCCTGGCCGGGGCGGGCGGCACGGACGCGCAGGGAGACATCGTGATCCTATGGGGCGAGCGCCTCACCCACGGCCGGCGCGCCGGCGCCGCTGCGCGCGGGCTGCTCAACGTGGCCGGTCGCCTCGGCCTGGCCGGGCGCGAAGGCGCGGGCCTGATCGAGATTCCCGCGGGCACCAACGGGCGCGGGCTGCGTGAGGTAGGCGTGCTGCCGGGGATCGGGCCCGCCCTGGAGGAGATCGCCACCCCGGGCGCGCTGGGCGCCGCGATGGGCATGAGGCCCCCGGCGGGCGGCGCCGTCGCGCGCGACACCGCGGGCATCCGCGACGGCCTGGCCGCCGGGGAGCTGACCGCCATCCACCTCCTGCATGTCGATCCCCTCGCGGACCTGCCCGGCCGCGCCAGGTGGAAGCGCGGGCTGGAGCAGGCCACGACGGTGGTCGCCCACTCGGCCTTCCTCACCGAGGGCCTGCGCGAGCACGCCACGGTGATATTCCCCGCCGAGTCCTACGCCGAGAAGGAGGGGACGGTCACCCACCCCGACGGGCGCGTGCAGCGACTGCGTCCGGCGATCGGCCACCCGGGCGAGGTCCGCCCCGGTTGGCAGGTGCTGGTCGAGCTGATGCAGCGCGCCGGTCATGACCCGCGCGTGCTGACCGGCGCGATGGCCTCGCGCCAGCTCTTCGAGGCGGTGGGGATGTACGGGGGGCTCACCCTGGAGGAGCTGGGCGGGCGCGGCGTGCGCTGGCCCGCGCGTTCCCAGGCCGCCGCGTGGCCCCGGGCCGACCTGGGCCCCTTCGGCCTGGAGTCCCCGCCCGGGGCGCCCAGTCCCAACGGTGAGCTGCGCCTGGGCACCTTCCGCTCCATCTGGGCCGGGCCCGCGGTGGGGGCCTCCCCGGCGCTCAGGTTTCTGGTGCCCAAGATGCGCGTTGAGATGGCGCCCGCCGATGCACAGCGGCGCAACGTCACCCATGGCGACCACGTCACGCTGGGGGCCGACGGGAACGCCGTGGAGGCCACCGTGGTGCTGCGCGACGTCGTCCCCGAGGGCACCGTGTTCATGGAGACCAACGCGCTGGACCCCGGGCTGGTCGACGTGCGCAAGGCCCCGCCCGAGAGCCGTCGATGACCGCCTCCGCCGTCGCGCTGAGCCCCACCCTGGCCGCCGTGGACTTCGCCGAGGCGTGGTGGATCCAGCTCATCAAGGGCCTGGTGGTCGCGGGCCTCGCCCTGCAACTCGTGCCCTTTGTGCTGCTGGCCGAGCGCAAGGTGCTGGGGCGCATGCAAAACCGCTACGGACCCAACCGCGTGGGCTTCTTCGGCCTGGGCCAGCCCATCGCCGACGTCATCAAGCTGGTCACCAAGCAGGATGCGGTCCCCTTCACGGCGGTCGGCGCCCTCTACACGCTCGCGCCCGTCATCTCGATCTTCACCGCGGTGGCGGCCTTCGCGATCATCCCCTTCGGCGACACGGTGGACATCTTCGGCGCGCAGGTCGGCCTCTACGGCGTCGACCTGTCGATCGGGATCCTCTACCTGTTCGCCTTCAGCGCCGTCGCCTTCTACGGGCTGATGCTCGGCGGCTGGGCCAGCGGCTCGAAGTACTCGTTCCTGGGCGCCATGCGCGCCGCCGCCCAGCTCATCTCCTACGAGATCGCCATGGCCCTCTCGGTGCTCGGCGTGCTGATGATGGCGGGCACGCTGTCGCTGACGGGGATCGTCGAGGCCCAGGCCTCGATGTGGTACCTCGTGCCCCAGGTCGTGGGCTTTCTCATCTTCCTGGTCTCGGGCTTCGCGGAGACCAACCGTGCGCCCTTCGACCTGCCCGAGGCCGACGCCGAGCTGGTGCAGGGCTACAACACCGAGTACGGGGGCTCGCGCTTTGCCTCTTACTACCTGGCCGAGTACCTGAACATCATCGTGGTCTCGGGGATCGTCGTGACGGTGTTCTGCGGCGGCTGGCTGCTGCCCTTCGGCATCGACCCGCCCACTTGGGTCGACCCCCTCGTAGTGCTGGCCAAGATGGCCGTGTTCACCTTCCTGTTCATGTGGGTGCGCGCCACGCTGCCGCGCCTGCGCTACGACCAGCTCATGAGCTTCGGCTGGAAGGTCCTCATCCCGCTGGCCACCGTGAACGCGCTGGTCACCGCGGTGCTGGTCGCCACGACGTGATCTGAGATGGAGGTCTCCCACCCATGACCTGGCCCCCCACGAGCGAAGAGCTCGTCACCGTCCGCGCGCCCGACCCCGGGGGCGCGGGCGGCACCTACCGCGCCTTCGGCGAGACGATGCGCGGCCTGAAGACCACGATGGCCCGCGTCTTCGAGGGCACCACCACGGTGCAGTACCCCGAGGAGAAGGTCCCCGTGTACCCGCGCTTTCGCGGGCG
>DASZCY010000137.1:0-2729 GCA_035942615.1 Solirubrobacteraceae bacterium
GAGGACGAGGTGCCCTTCTCCACGCTGACCGTGCAGCGCGAGGCGCACTCACGCGACGGCACGGTCAAGACGCTGTTCCACACCGCCGACGGGCGACCCGTGGAGGCCGTCCTGATGCGCTACCGCGACGGGAGGCGCTCGGTCTGCCTGTCCTCCCAGTCCGGCTGCCCGCTGACCTGTAGCTTCTGCGCCACCGGCGCGATGCGCTTCGGGCGCAACCTCTCCGCGTCGGAGATCCTCGACCAGGCACTGCACTTCCGCCGCCTCGAGCCGATCGACCACGCCGTGTTCATGGGCATGGGCGAGCCGATGATGAACCTCGGCGCCGTGCTGGGCGCCTGCGCGCGCCTGCCCGACGCGGGAGTCACCAACCGGCGCACGGCGATCTCCACCGTGGGCTGGGTCCCGGGCATCGAGCGACTGACCGCCAGCGGGCTATCCGTGCGCCTGGCCCTCTCCCTGCACGCGGCCGACGACGCGCTGCGCAGCGCGATCATGCCGGTCAACGAGCGCTACCCGCTGGCCGACGTGCTGGCGGCCTGCCGGCGCCACTTCGAGGCGACCAACCGGATGGTGTTCGTGGAGTACGTGATGCTCGCGGGTGTCAACGATCGTCACGAGCAGGCCCGCCAGCTGGTCGACGTGCTCGACCCGCGCGCGTTCAAGGTCAACCTCATCCCCTACAACCCCACGGGCGCCTACCAGGGCTCCGGCCGGGGGGCCATCGATGCCTTCCGGGCCGTCCTCGAGGAGCACGGGCTACGAGCCACCGTCCGCCTCACGCGGGGCCGGGACATCGACGCCGCCTGCGGCCAGCTGGCGGGCGCCCCTGACGCCCATCGGGGAGCTCAGCCGTCCCCGCCCGTACCGGCGTCGCCGGAGGCCACCCCGCTGAAGCGCTCGCGCAGCGCGAGTACGTTGGCCACGTAGCGCTGGGTCTCGGGCAGCATCCCGATGCGCTGCACCGAGGCCATGCCCTGGTAGTAGCCCGCCGCCGCCGTGGCGGGGTCGCCGCCCGACATCTCGAGCATCCGGTTCAGGTAGAGGACGCCGGCATGCACGTTGTCGACCGCCGATCCGCTGTCCAGCGGGCGCTCGGCGAGGTTGGCCTGCACCCAGTCCCACGTCCCGGGCAGCACCTGCATGACCCCGCGGGCGTTGGCCGAGGAGACCACGCCGTTGTTGAACCCGCTCTCCTGCCAGGCGATCGCTGAGGCCAGATCGGCCGGGACGCCGTGCAGGCCGGCCACGTCGGCGATCTGGCCGGCGTCCACGCCGCCACCGACGGGCTCGGGGACGGCGCCCTCCACGACCGCGGTGGCGGGCTCGGGCTCGCCCTGGGCCAGCGGCGACCCGGTGGGCATCTTCAGCGCCGTGCCGCTGACCAGCGCGGCGGAGGGATCGAGACCGTTCATGGCCGCCATGGCCTCGACGGTGGTGCCCGTCCGGGCGGCGAGCGAGGACAGGGTGTCCCCGGGCTGGACGGTGTAGGCGCCCAGTGGACCGGGGCCCTCGCTGCCCGTGGCGCCCACGACCCCGCTCGCCCCGTCGGAAGCCGGCGCGATCGTGCCGGCCTCGGGGACGGTCAGCTCGGTGCCGGCCATGATCGCCCCCCCGGGCGGGAGGCCGCTGGCCGACGCGACGTCGTCGGCGGAGACGCCGTGGAGGGCGGCGATCCCCGAGAGGGTCTCGCCGGGCTGGACGGGATGGGTGACGTGTGCCTGCGCCGCTGCGGGCGTCAGGGTGCAAAGTACGAGCGCCAGGGGCGCACAGCGGCGGCGCATGGGACCTCCTGCGTCGTCGAGGTGGGGACGGGTGCCCATTCGCGCCCCCGCGCGGGCCGCCCTGCCGCTCGCGCGGGGTTACGTGACCCTGCAAGGGCGCGTGCGGGCCTGCTCGAGCACGGCGCCCAGGCGGCCGGCCAGCGCAGGCCATGCGTAGCGCGCGCGGGCGACCTCCTGGGCGGCGGCCCCACGGCGGGCGCGCTCGGCGGGGTCGGCCAGCACGGCGCCCAGGGCCCCGGCGAGGCCCTCACGGTCGTCGGGCTCCACGAGCCATCCCGTGACGCCGTCGTCCACGATCTCCGCGGGGCCGTGGCGGTCGACGGCGATGGCCGGCAGCCCGCAGGCCATGCCCTCCACCAGCCCCGCGCCGAACCCTTCGCGCACCGAGGCCAGCACCTGCGCGTCGGCGGCCGAGAAGAAGGAGCCCAGCGCATCGTGGTCGTGCCAGCCGGCCAGGTAGACGTCGCGCGCGGCGGTGCGCCTGATCGCCTCCAGCGGGTGCTCACCCTCCCACTCTCCGGGGTGACCGCCCAGCACCACCAGTGCGCCGGGGTGCTCTTCGCGCGCCTGCGCGAAGGCCTCGATGAGCAGCGGCAGGCGCTTGACCGCGGTGAAGCGCCCGACGGCCAGCAGCACCGGACCGTCGAGCAACGCGCCCAGATCCTCGGGGCGATAGCGCACCGAGCCCGCGCCCTCTCCCGGCGCCCAGCCGCGCGCGTCGTCGACCAGCCAGCGCCGCCAGTGGGCGGCGCGGTCGAGCTCGATGCGGCGCATCACGGACGGGTCGAAGCCGTTGGGGACGTGCACGCAGCGTTGCGCCTCGACGCCCAGCAGCGCCACCGCGCGCTCCACCTGGCCCGGGGAGATCACCACCAGGCGCGCGCAGCGCTGCGCCCAGGCACGCATGCGCTCGCGCCACGCGGCGGCGTGGGGCCAGCCCGGGGG
>DASZCY010000138.1:0-5091 GCA_035942615.1 Solirubrobacteraceae bacterium
GCCCTACGGCGGCGACGGTCCGCTGGTCGACAGCGCGCCCGAGTTCGACGGCATGCACAATCGCGAGGCGCTGCGGGCGATCGTCGACTGGCTCGACCGCGAGGGCAAGGGGCACGCGTCGGTCAACTACCGCCTGCGCGACTGGCTGGTCTCACGCCAGCGCTACTGGGGGTGCCCGATCCCGGTCGTGTACTGCGACGCGTGCGGCATGGTGCCGGTACCCGCCGAGCAGCTGCCGGTGGAGCTGCCCGACGTGCGCGACTACGCCCCCAAGGGCCGCTCGCCGCTGGCCGCCGCCGAGGACTGGGTACGCACCTCGTGTCCGTCGTGTGGGGGCGAGGCGCGGCGCGAGACCGACACCATGGACACCTTCGTCGACTCGTCGTGGTACTTCCTGCGCTACTGCGATCCGCTCAACGACGCGGCCGCCTGGGATCCCGACGTGCTCGCGCGCTGGATGCCCGTGGACCAATATATCGGCGGGGTCGAGCACGCCATCCTGCACCTGCTCTATGCCCGCTTCTTCTGCAAGGCGCTCAGCGACCTGGGGATGCTGGACGTGCAGGAGCCATTCGCTCGCCTGTTCACCCAGGGGATGATCACGCGCGAGGGGGCCAAGATGTCCAAGTCGCGCGGCAACGTGGTCTCCCCACGGTCGATCGTGGAGCGCTACGGCGCGGACACCGCGCGCTGCTACATCCTGTTCATCGGGCCGCCCGACCAGGACGCGGACTGGAGCGACGAGGGCGCGGAGGGCATGCACCGCTTTCTGGGCCGGCTGTGGCGCACCTGTGCGGAGGCCGCGCGCGACCTGCCCGGCGAGCCGCTCGCGGTCGACGGGCTCTCGCCCGACGGCGAGCGGGTGGTGCGCAAGGCCCACTGGGCCATCGAGAAGGTCACCGCCGACATGGAGTCGCGCTTTGCCTTCAACACCGCGATCGCGGCGGTGATGGAGCTGCTCAACGAGTGCGGGCCCAGCCGGCGGGGCGCCGCCGAGCCGGGCGCGCTGCGCTTCGCCCTGTCCACAGCGGCCTCGCTGCTGTTTCCCTTCGCGCCCCATGCCGCGAGCGATGCCTACAGGCTGCTCACCGGGCGGCGGGTGTGGGAGGAGCCCTGGCCGGTCGCCGACCCGGCGATGCTCTCCAGCGACACCTTCGAGCTCGTGGTGCAGGTCAACGGCAAGATCCGCGACCGCGTCCAGGCCCCGACCGGCGCCGGACGCGAGCAGCTCGAGGCACTCGCGCGCGAGCAGCCCAACGTGCGCAGCCACGTCGACGGGCGCGAGCTGGTCAAGGCGGTGGTGGTGCCCGGCCGGCTCGTCAACCTCGTCGTGCGGTAGCCGAGCGCGCATGTATGTCGCGGTCGTGGGGGCGGGGGAGGCGACCGAGGAGGAGCTCGCGGTCGCCGAGGAGGTCGGCGCACGGCTGGCCGCCACCGGCGCCGTACTGGTGACCGGCGGGCTGGGCGGCGTGATGGAGGCGGCCTCGCGCGGCGCGGCACAGGCGGGCGGGAGCGCGGTCGGCCTGCTGCCCGGCCTGGACCGCTCGCAGGCCAACCCATGGGCGACGATCGCCCTACCGACCGGTCTGGGAGAGCTTCGCAACGGCCTCGTGGTCCGCGCGGCCGACGCGGTGATCGCAATCGGGGGCGCCTACGGGACGCTGTCGGAGATCGCGCTGGCGTTGAAGGCGGGCAAGCCGGTGGTCGGTGTGGGGAGCTGGGCGATCGACGGCGTGGGCTCGGCGGGCGACGCTGAGGAGGCCGTGGCGGCGGCGCTGGCCGCCCGTGGCGGCTCGGGCCCACGGGACAGCTCCGCGGCGTAGCGCTAGCGCTCATGGAGTCGGGGGGCCTCCGGCGCGCGCATTGCGTCGCGAACTCGGCACGGTCCGTGCGTCCCATGGGTGCCGGCGCGGCGTAGGTTCGCGCCATGGCCGACATCCCGCGCTCCCAGCTCGTCGTCTACGTCGCGGCCGCCATCGCGATCGCGTTGCTCGGGGCGCGCTACGTGGCCGCCGCGCCGGAGGAGGCGCCGGCACCGGCGGCGGGAGGATCGCCGGCCGTGGCGGTGGAGCAGGAGCGCGAGGGGGGTGGGCGCGCGACGGTGCATGTCGCGGGTGCCGTGCGCCGCCCCGGCGTCTACCGGCTGGCGAGCGACGCCCGGATCGCCGACGCGGTCGAGCGGGCGGGCGGGGCGAGGCGCGGCGCCGACCTCGCCGCCGTCAACCTGGCCGCCGAGGTCAAGGACGGGCGCCAGATCCTCGTCCCGCGCCGCGGCGAGGTGACCGCCCCGGGCGGCAGCGCGGCGGCGGCAGGAGGCACGGCGGGCGGGGCGCCCGGCGCGCCCGCGACGCCGATCAACCTCAATACGGCCACCCTCGAGCAGCTCGACACGCTCGAGGGTATCGGTCCCGGCATCGCGCAGCGCATCCTCGCCTACCGCGACGAGCAGGGCGGCTTCGGCGACGTGGAGGAGCTCGGCCAGGTTCCCGGCATCGGTGAGAAGCGCATGGCCGCCCTGCGCGAGCAGGTCACCGTGTGAGGCAGACCGAGGACGGCGGCCCCGGGCATCGGGGCGCTGTGGGCCGGCTCGTCGCGGTCCGCGCGGCCGCCGCCGTCGTCCGCGGCCACCCCCGCCACCTGGTCCTCGGCGCGGCGGTCGCCGGGCTGGTCGCCGCGCCGCTGCACCCGCTCGCCCTCCTGCCGGTGCTGCTCGTGGTCGTGGTGTTCGCCGGGCGCGGCGTGCTCGTCCCCGCGGTGGTGCTCGGCCTCTGCGCCGGCGCCATGGTCGCCGACCTGCGCGTCGAGGCGCTGGAGCACACGAAGCTGCGCCCGCTGCTCGACCGCTCGATCGCCACTCGCGCGACCCTCCTCGAGGCTCCGAGCGTGAGGACGACCGGCACGCGTGCAGCACTCGTCCGGCTCGTCGGCGGAGTGGGAGCGCGGGAGGTGGTGCTCCTTCGCGCGCCCCCGTGGGCCCGGTGGGAAGGGGGAGGAGGGCCCGCTGCCAACGCCCACAGAGCAGCGGCGACGTTCTCGCCTGGCCGTGAGATCGCGGTCTGGGGGGAGATCGTGGCGCTCCCCCCGCGCGAGGACCACGCCCGGCGCCAGGGCGCGCACGCCCTGCTCGCCGCGCAGGCCGTGCGCCCCACCGGCGCCCGGCGCGCAGGACCAGCCGGCGCGCTGGACCGG
The DNA here is from genome assembly GCA_035942615.1 of Solirubrobacteraceae bacterium. GTDB lineage: Bacteria > Actinomycetota > Thermoleophilia > Solirubrobacterales > Solirubrobacteraceae > Siliceabacter. The sequence continues at coordinate 3,190 of DASZCY010000138.1, forward strand.
GTGCGCGAGCGCGCCGAGGCGGCGGTCTCGCGGGGGCTGCCCCCCGAGCTGGGCGCGCTCGCGCGGGGCATGGTGCTCGGCCAGGACGACGCTCTGGAGGAGGACCTGCGCGAGGCGATGCGCGCCTCCGGCCTCGCGCATCTCGTCGCCGCCAGCGGCCAGAACGTGCTGCTGCTCTCGGCGCTGGTGCTGGGCCTGTGCGCGCTGATCGGGGTGCCGCTGCGCGCGCGACTGGCCCTGGCGATCGCGCTGGTTGCGCTCTACGTGCCCCTCGCGGGCGCCGGGCCGTCGATCCAGCGGGCGGGGGTGATGGGTGTTGCGGGACTGCTGGCCGCGCTGGCTGGCCGCCCGGCCTCACGCTGGTACGCGGTCCTGCTGGCCGCCGCGCTGACGCTCGCCGTCAACCCCCGCGCCGCCGCGGACCCCGGCTGGCAGCTCTCCTTCGCCGCCGTGCTGGCCATGCTGGCCCTCAGCCGTCCGCTGCGCGAGCGCCTCGAGGCCCGGCGCCTTCCGCCCGCCCTGGCCGAAGCCCTGGCCCTCACCCTCGCGGCGACCATCGGCACCGCGCCGCTGCTGGCCGTGCACTTCGAGCGCCTGTCGTTGGTCTCCGTGCCGGCCAACCTCGTGGCGGTCCTCGCCGTCGGCCCGGTGATGTGGATCGGGACGCTGGCCGCCGCGCTCGGCCAGCTCTCCCCGACCCTTGCCGCTCCGGTGGCGGCCGTGGCCACCTGGCCGTTGGGTTTTCTGGCCTGGGTGGGCCGGGCCTGCGCCGACCTGCCCCTGGCCGAAGTGGAGGTGGGGCTACCCGGCCCGGCGGGCGTCGCCGTGGCCTACGCGGTCATCGCCGTCCTGGCCTGCAGCTCGCGGGCCCGGCGCACCACGCTGGCGGTCACCCTCATCGCGGGCGCGGCCATGCTGCCCGGGCTTGGGGGCGGTCCCGGCCCGCCGCGAGCGGTGCGCATCTCCTTTTTCGACGTGGGCCAGGGCGACGCCACCCTCGTGCAGTCTGCGCAGGGCGGGGCCATCCTCTTCGACGGCGGGCCGCCCGGTACCGATCTGGTGACCGATCTGCGCGCGGCCGGCGTGGAGCGCCTGGACGCGGTGGTGGCCACCCACCAGTCCCTCGACCACGACGGCGGGCTGCCCGCGGTGGTGCGTGAGCTCCCCGTCGGGCTCTTCCTCGACGGTGGCGACGGGACGGGCGATCCCCGCTTCCGCGCCCTGCAGAGCCTGGTCGCCGCGCGGCGCATCCCCCGCGTGCCCGCCGGAGCCGGCCAGGTGCTGCGGGCCCCGGCGCTCACCGTGCGGATCCTCTCCCCGCCGCCTCGTCCAGCCGGGCCCGCGCCCGAGGATCCAAACCCGCGGGCGGTGGTCGCCCACGTGGAGGGACCAGGGCTCGACGCCGTCCTCTCCGGCGACGCCGAGAGCCCGGCGCTGCTCCCGCTCGACCTGCCCGAGGTCGACGTCCTCAAGGTGCCCCACCACGGCAGCGCCGATGAGGGACTGCCCTTGCTGCTCAAGCGCCTCGATCCCGCCGTCGCGGCGATCACCGTGGGGCGCAACACCTACGGTCACCCCACCGCGGAGACGCTCACCGCGCTGGGCGCCAGCGTCCCCGCCGTGCACCGCACCGACCAGGACGGCACGGTCACGGTCACCGCCACCTCGCGCGGGCCCGCGGTGAGCACGGAGCGATGAGCCCCTGGTGCCGCCGGTGAGGCCTCCGCGCGCCGGGGTGCCGCGCGGAGGCCCAGGGCGCGCTCAGCGCGCGGGGGGGATGGGGTGGTTGGAGCGGAACAGTTCCTCGGGGTCGTAGGCCGCCTTGACCTCGCGCAGGCGCCGGTAGGCGTCGGGGCGGTAGATCGTGGCGGTGTCCACCGGCTGCTCGGTGAAGTTGAGGTA
>DASZCY010000139.1:0-13036 GCA_035942615.1 Solirubrobacteraceae bacterium
CTGGTCAACAACGCGGGCACCTCGTTCGCCCGTCCGCTGGAGGAGCTGACCGACGCCGACTGGCAGGGCCAGTGGGAGCTGCACGTGATGGGGCCCATGCGCCTCATGCGCGCCGCCGCCCCGCCCATGGCCGCGCGGGGAGAGGGGCGCATCGTCAACGTCTGCTCCAGCGCGGGCAAGCGTCCCTCGCTGACCAACGCCGCCTACTCGGTCACCAAGGCCGCCCAACTCAACCTCAGCCGGGTGTTCGCCGACAACCACGCCGCCGACGGGGTTCTGGTCAACGCGGTCGCCCCCGGCGCGGTGGCCACCGAGCTGTGGACGGGCGAGGGCGGCCTGGCCGACCAGGCCGCCGCGGCCAAGGACATCTCGCACGAAGAGGCCCTCCAGGCCCAGGCCGCGAAGATTCCGCTGGGTCGCCTGGCCGACGAGGACGAGATCGCCGCCGTCATCGCCTTTCTGTGCTCCCCGCTCGCCTCGGCGGTCACCGGCGCGGCGTGGAGCGCCGACGGGGGGACCGTGGCGAGCATCGTCTGACCGCGTCCCACCGCTGCGGCCGGCGACCCGGGCGGCGGCGCCGACGGGGCCTGACTAGGATCGCGGGCCATGCCCGTGAACACACAAGCCATCGGCAAGAGCTTCCCGCCCGTGACCTACGCGGTCGGGCGCGAGAAGGTCCGTGAGTACGCGCAGGCGGTGGGCGAGACCCATCCCGTGTATCTGGACGTCGACGCTGCGCGCGAGGCCGGCTACGCCGACGTGGTCGCCCCGCCGATGTTCGCCGTCGTCTACAGCGGGCCGGCCATCGGTCCCGCCTTCTTCGATGAGGAGGTTGGGATCGACTTCGCTCGGATGGTCCACGGCGGCCAGGAGTTCCGCTGGGGGCCGCTGGTGGTGGCCGGCGACGAGATCACCACCGCCGCAACGCTCAAGGACATCTCCGAGCGCGGTCCGATGACCTTCTATGTCTTCGAGACCGTGTCCACCAACAACGAGGACGAGACCGTCTGCGTCGGCACGTGGACGAACATCGTCCGGGGGGAGTGATCTCCATGGCGCTCGCGCCGGGACAGGAACTGCCCGAGCTTCGCACCACGCCCGACCGTTACCTCACGGTGCGCTACGCGGGCGCGTCGGGGGACTTCAACCCCATCCATATCGACGAGGAGTTCGCCCAGCAGGTGGGCCTGCCCGGGCGCATCCTGCACGGGCTGTGGACGATGGCCCAGGTGGCTCGGGCGCAGACCGAGGCGGCCGGGGGCCCGCAGGCGCTGCGCCGTCTGCAGGTGCAGTTCCGCGGCATGGGGATGCCCGAGCAGGAGATCACCGTGCAGTCCACCGTGCGCGAGGTGCGGGACGGCAACGCGCTGGTGGATACCCAGGCCGAGCAGGGCGGCAAGGCCATCATCCGCAACGCCGAGGCCGAGCTCAGCATCGACTGAGCCGGGCCCCTGCCCGCGGGCCGGGCCTGTCGGTGCCACGGTCCGCCTCGGGGGCTCTCGCGCCTAGACTCGGGGCGATGCTGTCGCCGCGCCGCTCGCTCATCCTGCGCAAGGTCGTCGAGGGCTACCTCGAGGTCGGGATTCCCGTCGGGTCCAAGACGCTGGCCGGCGACCCCGATCTGGGCTGCGGACCGTCCACCATCCGCAACGAGCTCGCCCAGCTGGAGGAGGAGGGCTTGCTGGCCCACCCACACACCTCCGCGGGCCGGGTGCCCACTGACGCGGGCTACCGCTTCTTCGTCGACGGCCTGCTCAGCGCGGCGCCGGCGCCGGCGCTCGCCCGCCCGCTGCGCCTGTCGCTCATGCGCAGCGAGGTCGACGAGGCGATGCGCGCCACCAGCGCGCAGCTCTCCCAGGTCACCAACCTCCTGGCGCTGGTCACCGCCCCGCCCGTCGACACAGCGACGATCCGCCACGTCGAGGTGCTCTCCCTGCAGCCCCAGGTGCTCATGGTGGTGATCATCACCTCCACCGGAGGGGTGACCAAGCGCATGTTCTCCTTCGACAACCCCGTCGACCCGGGGCTGGCCCAGTGGGCGGCGGAGTATCTAAACGAGCAGCTGGTGGGCATGGGTCTGGGCGCCCGGCTGCTGGCCAAGCGCATCGCCGACCCCACCCTTCCGGCCACCGAGCACCGCTTCCTCGAGCGTCTCGCGCCCGCCTTCCTGGAGCTGGTCGACACCGCCGACGACACCCTCTACGTGGACGGCGCCGCGCGCCTGCTGGGCGAGCACCGCGTCCAGGATCTGTCGCAGATCCACGAGCTGATGGGCGTGCTGGAACGCCGCGTCGCGCTGCTGGGCGTCCTGCGTGCGGCTTTGGGCGAGCGCGACGTGACCGTGCGCATCGGTCGCGAGCTCGAGGTCCCTGCCCTGGAGCCCCTGGCGCTGGTAGCCGCCACCTACGGCCTCTCCCACCGCCCGCTGGGCACCGTCTCGGTGCTCGGTCCCATGCGCATGGACTACGAGACGGCCATCGCTACCGTGCGCGAGGCGGCCACGCAGCTGTCGCGCTTCATCGACGACGTATACGCCGAGGCCTAACCCGTGGCGCGCGCGACCCCCCGAGATCCCTACGAGGTGTTGGGCGTCGGTCGCGACGCCGACGACGCCCAGGTCAAGAAGGCCTTTCGCCGCCTGGCCCGCGAGCTGCACCCCGACGTCAACGCGCACGATCCCGACGCCGAGGAGAAGTTCAAGGAGGCCGCCAGCGCCTACGAGATCCTCTCCGATCCCGAGCGGCGGGCCACCTTCGACCGCTACGGCCACGACGGGCTGCGCAGCGGGGGCCAGGAGCCCGACTTCGGCGCGTTCGGGTCGGTCTCCGACCTGTTCGACGCCTTCTTCGGCGGAGGCGGCGGTGGGGGCGGAGGCATCTTCGGCTCGGCCTTCGCCCGCGGGCCCGCGCAGGGCGCCGACGTGCAGGCGACGGTGGAGCTGGACCTCGCCCAGGCGGCCGCCGGGGAGAGCGTCGAGGTCACCTACGAGGCCGTCGACCGCTGCCAGCGCTGCGCGGGCAACGGCGCGGAGCCGGGCACGCCGATCCGCACCTGCGAGCGCTGCGGCGGCGCGGGCGCATTGCGTGCGATGACCCGCACGCCGTTCGGCCAGGTCGTGCGCCAGGTGGAGTGCGACGTGTGCGGGGGGGAGGGCAAGATCCCGGAGCAGCCCTGCGAGCGCTGCGCCGGCCGCGGACGCGAGGTGGCCCAGCGCACCCTGCGCGCCGACATCCCCGCCGGCATCGCCGACGGTCAGCGCATCCGCCTGTCCGGCCGTGGCCATGCCGGAGAGGCGGGCGCGCCGTCCGGCGACCTCTACGTACTCGTGCAGCTGGCCCTCGACGAGCGCTTCGTGCGCGACGGCGACGACCTGGTCACGGTGCTCGACGTCCCCGCCCCGCTGGCCGCGCTGGGCACCTCGCTGCCGGCCCCCACCCTCGACGGCGAGGTCGAGGTGGACATCCAGGCGGGCACCCAGCCCGGCGAGACGATCACGCTGCGCGGGCGGGGGATGCCCGTCCTGCGCCGCCCCGATCGCCACGGCGACCTGCGCGTGGTGGTCAACGTCGTCGTCCCCCGCCGGCTCTCGCGCGAGCAGCGCGAGCTCACCCAGCGCCTGGCCGATTCGATGACCGAGGACAACATGCGCACGGGCGAGTCGCTGCTGGGCAAGCTCAGGCGTGCCCTGCACGTGTGAGCGCACGCACGATGGCGGCCACCCAGCGGGCCTCGTGCGTCACCTGCCTGTAGGAGAAGCGCACGGTGCGCCAGCCGCCCACGAGGTCTCGGCGTCCCGCGCGCGGTCGCGGGCGAAGTCGCGCCCGCGGGCGTGGTGCTCGCGGCCGTCGGCCTCCACGATGAGGCGGTGCTCGGCCAGTGGAAGTCGGCCTCGTAGGGGCCAAGGCTGCCGTTGGCGATGGGCGTGGGCAGGCAGTGCTCGGCGCAGAGGGCGAGAAGGCACGCTCAGCTCGCTGCGCAGGACGGGACCGGTCCGTCGCATAGCGAACAGAACCCGCCCAATCTCCCGCTCCCGACCACGGAGAGCGCGGTGATACCACCCTTCCCGTTTCCCTCGGGGCGGCCGTTCGCTGGCACCGCCGCGCGGACGACGGACAGCCCACCGGCGCGGGCCACGCCATGATTCGCCTCGCCCTGCGTGTCCCGCGCGAGCACGCCGAGACGGTCCTCGCCGAGCTGCTCGACCTGGCGCCGGGGGGCGTGGAGGAGATGGACCTGGGGGACCGGGTCGAGTACGCCGTCTACGGGCCTGCGGGCGAGCTGCCCGCGCTCCCCGACCTGCGTGCCGCCGCCGGCGGCGTGCCGGTGGAGGTGGTCACCACCGAGGTGGCCGACGACTGGGCCGAGCGCTGGCGGGACTTCCACCGCCCGGTGGTCATCGGCGACAGGCTGCACCTCCGCCCGCCGTGGGCCGAGCCACGCCACGACTTGGAAGAGGTGGTCATCGACCCCGGCCAGGCCTTCGGCACAGGCGCGCACGACACCACGCGGCTGTGCCTGGAGCTGCTGCTCGAGCTCGAGCCCGCAGGCGCGCTCATTGACCTGGGCTGCGGCTCAGGCGTGCTGGCGGTGGCCGCCGCGAAGCTCGGCTGGGAGCCCGTCCACGGGCTCGACCACGACGCTCAGGCCATCGAGGCCACTCACGCCAACGCCCGGGCCAACCACGTCACGGTGCAGGCCGCCCGCTTCGACCTTCTGCGCGACGGCCGCATCCCCGCCGCGCCGACCGTGACGGCCAACCTCCTGCGCCCCCTCCTCCTTGCCGCCTCCCGCGCAGGCTTCGGTCCCGAGCCGCCGACCGCGCTGATCGCCTCGGGCCTCCTGCCCACCGAAGCCGACGAAATCGCCGCCGCCTTCGCCCACCATGGGCTGCGCGAGGTCGCACGACGCCAGACGACCGGGTGGGCCGCCCTCCTGCTTCGCCGCGCCTGACCTCCGGCGCTACTCGTGCCCCGGCGAGGGCCGCTTTGTGGCCCGCCTGGCGCGCTCGGTTTCCTCCTCGCGCAGGGGCGGCTCGCTCGCCTCGCGCTCGTGATGGGCGTCCGCGACGTCGTCGTCGAGGCGCTCGCCGCTCCTGCCGCGGTCTGGCTGCTCGTCCATGCCCGGCGGTCTACCCGCCCGCGCACGATTGACCCGTCCGGCACCGGCGAGGACGGCAGCCCCGCGCCATCGGCCGCGGGCGTACACTCGTCCGGAGGATGAGGATCGCAGACAGGGTGCGGGCCGACATGGTTGCCGCCATGAAGGCCGACCGGGCACACACGGCCGAAGGCCGTGGGTCGGGTGAGCGGGTCGGCGCGCTGCGCCTGGTGCTCTCGGAGCTGCAGAAAGCCGACAAGGAGGGGGAGGCCGACGAGGTCGCCGTGCTGCGCCGCGAACGCAAGCGCCGCCACGACGCGGCCACCGCGTTCCGCGAGGGCGGGCGACCCGAGCTGGCCACCGCCGAGGAGGCCGAGGCCGCCGTCATCGAGGCCTACCTGCCCGCCGAGCTGTCCGACGAGGAGCTCGGGCACATCGTCGACGACGCGGTCGCTCGCACCGGTGCCACCTCCCCGCGCGACATGGGCGCGGTGATGAAGGCCGCCATGGCGCAGGTGGGCGGGCGCGCGGACGGCGGGCGTGTGTCCGCCCGGGTGCGGGAGGCGCTGAAGGCCTAGTGCGCCGCCGGCTCGAGGTCTCGAACGAGGTCGCCGGCGCCTTGGCGGGAAGCCACGACTCCATCCTGCGCGCGCTGGAGGGCCACGTGGACTGTGACGTGTTCCTGCGCGGCAACGTGCTCACCCTCGACGGCGACGAGGAGGCGGTGGAGACCGCGGCCACCGTGGTGCGCGAGCTGGGTGAGCTGGTCGAGCAGGGTCACGAGCTCGCCCCGGGCACCATCGCCGCGGTGACCGGCGCGCTGGACGCCAAGACGTCCCCGGCCTCGGTGCTCGAGGACGTGGTCTGGCGCCATCGCTCCACCAAGGTGGCCCCCAAGACCGTCAACCAGAAGCGCTACGTCGACTCCATCCGGCGCAGCACCATCACCTTCGGCATCGGCCCGGCGGGCACCGGCAAGACCTTCCTGGCCGTCGCGCTGGCCGCCGCGGCCCTCAGCCGCCGCGAGGTCAACCGCATCATTCTCACCCGGCCGGCGGTGGAAGCCGGCGAGCGCCTGGGGTTCCTGCCCGGTGACCTGATGGCCAAGATCGATCCCTACCTGCGCCCGCTGTTCGACGCCCTGCACGACATGCTCGAGCCCGAGCGTGTCGCCCAGCACCTCGAGCGCGGCGTCATCGAGGTGGCACCGCTGGCATTCATGCGCGGCCGAACCCTTAATGACTCGTTCATCATCCTCGACGAGGCCCAGAACACCTCGCCTGAGCAGATGCAGATGATCCTCACCCGGCTGGGCTTCGGCTCCCGGATGGTCGTCACGGGGGACGTCACGCAGGTCGACCTGCCGCGCGACCAGCGCTCGGGGCTCATCGTGGTGGGGGAGATCCTCGAGGGCATCGACGGCATCGACTTCATCCGCTTCGACGGCGAGGACGTCGTGCGCCACCGCCTCGTGCAGCGCATCGTGGAAGCCTACGCCGCCCACCAGGAGCGGGGCGCGCCGGAGCTGCGCGCGGCCGAGCGTCGCCGCGCTTGATTGAGCTCGACCTCTCCGACGGCGCCCCGCTGCACCGCGAAGAGGTGGAGCGGCTGGTGTCGCTGGCGGCGGCCTCGGCCGGCGTAGAGGACGGCCACGTGGCCGTGGAGTTCGTGGAGGCCGGGGCCATCGCCGCCCTCAACGCCGACCACCGCAGGGAGGAGGGGCCCACCGACGTCCTGTCGTTCCCCGTGGACGGTGATGGGCCCGTGGCCGGTCCGCGTGAGCTGGGAGACATCGTGATCTGCCCCGAGCACACCACCGACCTGCGCGAGGCCGTGGTGCACGGCGCGCTGCACCTGGTGGGGATGGACCACGAGAGCGACGAGGGCGAGATGCTCGCCGTGCAGGCGGAGATACTGACGTGGTGACCACCCGCGCAGGTCTCATCGCCCTGGCCGGGCGGCCCAACGTCGGCAAGTCCACGCTGGTCAACGCGATCGTGGGCCAGAAGGTCGCGATCGTCTCCGACAAGCCCCAGACCACCCGCCGGGCGGTGCGCGGGGTGGCCGGCGGCGAGGACTGGCAGCTGGTGCTCGTCGACCTGCCCGGCTCCCAGCGCCCCCGCGACGCGCTGACCGCCCGCATGCAGGCCCGGGTGGAGCGCGAGCTGGCCGAGGCCGACGGCGCGCTGATGGTGCTCAACGGGGAGGAGGAGGTAGGCGCCGGCGACCGCTACCTGGCCGGGATGCTGCGCGAGGCGCCCGTGCCCCTGGTGGTGGCGGTCAACAAGGTCGACCGACTGGACCGCGCTCGCACCGTGCTCGCGCTGCAGGCCGCCGCCGAGCTCGGGCTGGAGCGCGCCGAGGTCTTCCCCGTCTCCGCCCGGCGGGGCACTGGCGTACGCCCCCTGGTCGACCACCTCAGCACGCTGCTGCCCGAGGGTCCCTTTCTGTTCGAGCCGGCCGACATCACCGACCAGCCGCTCGAGACAGAGTTGGCCGAGCTGGTGCGCGAGCAGGTCCTGCGCCGCACCTTCCAGGAGGTGCCCCACGCCGTCGAGGTGGTCGTCGACGACCTAGAGCGCGTGCGCGACGACCTGATCGCCGTCCGCGCGCTGGTGTGGGTCGAGACCGAGTCCCAGAAGGGCATCCTCATCGGCGCGCACGGGCGCATGGTCAAGGCGGTGGGTACCGCCGCCCGCCGCGAGCTCGAGCGGGTCCTAGGCTGTCGCGTGCACCTCGACCTCGCCGTCCGCGTGCGTCGCGGGTGGCGCGCCGACGAGGCCCTGCTGGACCGGTTGGGGATCGAGTGAGCACCCGCCATTGCCCTCGGCGCGGACCGGGGAACCGAAGGAGCGCCTGACCATTCGGCTCCCCGCCCGTCGTGCGCAGCGAAGCTGGACAGCAGGCTCGCGCTCTGGTGTCATCGTCAGATGGCGGACGAGCTGGGCAGACGGCTGGTGGGTCCGCGCGATGTCGTCGGTGCTGAGCAGCGGGACGCCGACTGGCTTGCGCCTCGCCCGGCGCTTCGTGCGCTCTCCGACCTGCCCCCTTGGCGCCCCAAGCTGGCCAATCTCGCCCTGCCGCCAGACCCCGCCCAAGCCGGCTTGCGCTATGTCGTCGTCGATGAGCTGCACGACCTCATCGCGGGGTTGATCGTCTACCGCTGGCCCCGTCAGGACAGGTTCGGTCGACTGCGCTTCGCAGCCCCGGAGAGCCGCCACGCCACGGCCGACGCCGAGCAGCTGCAAGCGTTCGTGGATCGGCGACGCCGACCCGTGGGCGTCGGCGCCGATGACAGAACCGAGGCGGTACGGCGACGGCCTCTACAGGTCGGCGACGTCTTCGCGGTCGAGGTCCTGCTCAGCGCCCTGGAAGTGCGAGTTTCGTCGCACTCGCCCGGGCCGCCACCTCGCCCTGAGCAGTGGATGCGCGGACCGGTCCTGGACATCAGCCTGCACGCCCGTACCGCTGCCCACGCCCAAGCCAGCGCCGCCTCCGCCGGGGTGTGGGACGAGGATGACATCGCCGACATGCTGACCGAGTATTCAGGCGATGAGCCGACAGCGGGCGCGGGGGAGGCGCCGGGTGAGGGACCGGGCGGCTCGCCAGGATCCGATGATTCCTGAACGCGCCCCTCGCGCCGTCCTGACCGATGCCCGCCACTGACGTCCCCGAGGACCTGCTCGGGGAGGCCGGAGGGTTCGTTCAGGCCTGTCGCCCACGCGATCTCGTCTACTTCACGATCAACGTCGGGGACGGGGACGCGGCCCTCCTGCTCACGCCGGCCCGCTCCGACGGGACCAGGCGCTGCCTGGTCGTCGATTGCATCCAGCGCGACAAGCTCTTCGCGCTCATCGAGTCGCTGGCCGCCCTAGGCGTCCTTCAGCCGACGAGGCCCTTGCTCGCGCTCGTGGTCGCCACGCACCCGCACGAGGATCACATCTCGGGCATGCCAGACCTGCTCGAGCGCTTTGGCGACGACGACGTCGCCGAGCTCTGGGAGCCGGGCTACTTCCATACCTCTGGCGCCTACCACGAGATGATGGCCGAGCTTGAGGACCGCCCGCAGATCGCCCACCTCCAACCGACGGCCGGGACTGTGCGCTTCATTGACCGCGTCAAGCTCACCGTCCTGGCCCCCGGCGTCTCGCTGCGCGGTCGCTTCGACTCCTACGGAGTGAACATCAACAACGCGTCGATCGCTCTGCGGATCGACTTTCCCGCGGCAAGGGTGATCCAGCGAGGCAGCGACCGGACCCTGGTGCGTCCGCCGACGACGCAGGCCCTCATCCTCGGGGCCGACGCCCAGACGTTGTCCTGGTCACAAGTCCTGGTCGACTTCCCGCAGTTGGGCCCCGCCTCCACCGCGACGGCCAGGGCGCTGCGCAGCGCTGGTGGCACCCAGCCCCTCGCCGCCGAGGTGTTCAAGGTGCCTCATCACGGCTCCAAGCACGGCCTCAGCCTGGAGCTCGTCGAGACCATCCGCCCCGCCGTTTCCATCGTCTCCTCCGGCCGCTCTGGGGGCAGGTACGACTTCCCGCACGCCGTAACCCAGGCGGCCCTGCGCGAAGCCGTCAACCCGGTTTCGTCCTCTCCGGGGACCGACCATGACGAAGATCACCGGCTTACGGTGCTCTACACCGGCTCGTACGCGATCGACCAGGCAGGGGAGGACGTCCGTCCCCTGGGCAGCATCGGCATGCTCGTCGGCAGTGGCGGGCGACGCGAGATCTGGCGCTTCGGCGACGACGAAGCCGCCGAGATCGATCTGTCAGCCGGCCGCCCCCAGAGCGTGTCCTGAGATCGCCGCGGCGACCACGCGACGAAGCGGGCGGGCAGATACGCGCGCGGGGACCGCAGCTAGCCTGCGCGCCTCATGGACATCCGCTTCGACGCCCAGGGCCTGGTGCCCGTCGTGGTCCAGGACTGGGTCAGCGGCGAGGTGCTCACGCTGGCCTACGCCAACGCGGAGGCGATCGCGCGCACGCGCGAGACCGGCGAGCTGCACCTGTACAGCCGCTCGCGCCAGGAGCCGTGGCACAAGGGCGCGACCTCGGGCAACACCCAGGCGGTGCGCGCCCTGCGCCTGGACTGCGACGGCGATGCCGTGCTGGCCCTGGTGGAACCCGCCGGGCCGGCCTGCCACACCGGTGCGCGCAGCTGTTTCCATCACGGCGAGCTGGAGCCGGCCGCCCCCCACGAGGCGCTGCCCGCGCTGGAGCGCACCCTGCGCGACCGCCAGTCCGAGCGTCCGCAAGGCTCCTACACCGTGGAGCTGCTCGACGATCCGCCGCGCACGGGCGCCAAGGTGATGGAGGAGGCCGAGGAGGTCGTGCGCGCGGTCCGCGAGGAATCCGACGAGCGGGTGGATGAGGAGGCCGCCGACGTGCTGTACCACCTCATGGTCCTGCTGCGCGGGCGCGAGCGCCCGCTGGCCGGCGCCCAGGAGGTCCTGCGTGGCCGTCGCCGCTGATCCGGCGCATCTGCACGTCGAGCCCTCGCTGGAGAAGGCGCGGACGCTGGCCCGCGAGCACAACCTCGTTCCCCTGCGCCATACCTTCATAGACGACACCGAGACCCCGGTGTCGGCGTTCCTCAAGCTACGCGGCCGGCGGCCCGAGCACCCCGCCTTCTTGCTGGAATCGGCCGAGCGCGGCCAGCAGGTGGGGCGCTACACCTTCATCGGCGTGCGCCCGCGCAGCGTGCTGCGCTGGTCGCTGGGCGACCCCGGCGATCCCTACGCGCTGGCCGAGGCCGAGGTGGGCCGCTGGCGCCAGGCCCCGCTCGAGGACCTGCCGCCCTTCGCGGGCGGCGCGGTGGGCTTCTTCGGCTACGACCTCGTGCGCACCGTCGAGCCGCTCGGCGAGCCCAACCCCGACCTGCTCGGCCTGCCCGACATGGCCCTGATGCTCAGCGACATCCTCGTGGTCTTCGATCACCTGCGCCACACGGTCACGATCCTCGTCAACGCCTACGCCGAGGACGGGGTGGAGGCCTCCTACGCCGACGCGCTGGCCACCATCGCCACCGTCCGGAGCCTGCTGGCCGGCCCGGTGCCCGACCTGGGCACCCGCCCACCCGCCGCGCGTCCGGCCTTTGTCCCCAACATGCCGCGTGAGCGCTTCGAGGGCACGGTCAGGCGCATCGTGGAGTACATCCGCGCCGGCGACGCCTACCAGGTCGTGCCCTCCCAGCGCTGGTCGGCGCCGCTGCACCTCGACCCCTTCTCGGTGTATCGGGGCCTGCGCACGGTCAACCCCAGCCCGTACCTGTACTTCCTGGACTTCCTGGACTTCCAGGTGGCCGGAGCGAGCCCCGAGCCGCTGCTGACCGTCACCGGCCGGCGGGCCTCCACCCGCCCCATCGCCGGCACCCGCCCGCGGGGAGCCAGCGTGCAGGAGGACGCGCGCCTCGCCGAGGAGCTCTTGGCCGATGCCAAGGAGCGCGCCGAGCACCTCATGCTCGTCGACCTGGGGCGCAACGACCTGGGGCGAGTGTGCGAGTACGGCTCGGTGCACGTCGACCGGCTGATGGCCGTGGAGGCCTATTCGCACGTCATGCACATCGTCTCCAGCGTCTCGGGCACGCTGCGCCCGGACGTCGGCGCCATGGACGCCCTGCGCTCCATCCTCCCGGCGGGCACCCTGAGCGGCGCGCCCAAGGTGCGCGCGATGCAGATCATCGACGAGCTCGAGCCCGTCAAGCGCGGGGGCTACGGCGGCGCGGTGGGCTACCTGGCCTACACCGGCGACCTGGACACCGCGATCCACATCCGCACCGTGGTCATGAAGGACGGCCACGCTCACGTCCAGGCCGGCGGAGGGACCGTGGCCGACGCCCAGCCCGCCTACGAGTTCGCCGAGTCCGAGGCCAAGGCCCGGGCCGTCCTGCGCGCGCTCGAGCTGGCCCACGAGCAGCCCGAGTGGCCGTAGCCATGAACGTCCTCGTCGTCGACAACTACGACTCGTTCACCTACAACCTCGTCCAGTACCTGGGCGAGCTGGGGGCCGAGCTGGAGGTGGTGCGCAACGACCGCGCCACGGTCGACGAGCTGCTGGAGCGGCCACCCGACCGCCTCGTCGTCTCTCCCGGGCCCTGCACCCCCGACCAGGCGGGCATCTCCATGGAGGCCATCCGCCGCGCGCCCGCGGCGGGAGTGCGCACCCTGGGGGTGTGCCTGGGCCACCAGTCCCTGGCCCAGGCCTTCGGCGGGCGGGTGGTGCGCGGCGAGCCCGTGCACGGGAAGACCGCGCAGATGGAGCACGACGGCAGGACCCTGTTCGCCGGTCTGGAACCGACCATCACCGTGGGGCGCTACCACTCGCTGGTCGTCGATCCCGACCATCTGCCGGGAGAACTCGAGGTCTCGGCGGAGGGCGGCGGGTGCATCATGGCCCTGCGCCACCGCGAGCTGCCGGTGGAGGGCGTGCAGTTCCATCCCGAGTCGGTGCTCACCCCCGACGGCAAGCGGATGCTGGCGGCCTTCCTTGCCTGACGGCCTCCTCAGCGCCGCCATCGACGCTCTGGCCTCCCGGCGCGACCTCGACCAGGAGCAGGCCGCGGGCGTGCTGGCCCAGATCATGGCCGGCGAGGCCACGGAGGCCGAGATTGCCGCCTTCCTCATCGCGCTTCGCACCAAGGGGGAGACCGAGGCCGAGCTGGCCGGCCTGGCCCAGGCCATGCGCTCGCTGGCCACGCCGGTGACGACCGCCCGCGCCGACCTGCTGGACACCGCGGGTACCGGCGGCGGGCGCCCGACCTTCAACGTCTCCACCACCGCGGCGCTGATCGCCGCCGGCGCGGGCTGTGCGGTGGCCAAGCACGGCAACCGCTCGGCCACCGGCCTGTCGGGATCAGCCGACGTGCTCGAGGCGCTGGGAGTACGCATCGACCTCGATCCCCGCGCCGTGGCCCGCTGCGTGGACGAAGTGGGCTTCGG
>DASZCY010000140.1:0-7564 GCA_035942615.1 Solirubrobacteraceae bacterium
GGCCTGGCCGCGGGCTACAAGAAGGGCCTCACGGCGATCGTCGACGCCAACGTGGTGACGATCATGGTCGCCTTCATCCTGTTCGTGATGGCGACCTCGGGCGTGCGCGGGTTCGCGCTGACGCTGGGGCTGGGCACCATCGTGTCCTTTTTCACCGCCGTGCTGTTCACCCAGGCGGTCATCGGCACCGCCGGTCGTACCCGGCTGCTGCGCTCGCGCGACGCGGTGGGGGCGGCCAAGGCCAAGCGCCCGATCTCCTTTGACTTCGTGGGCGCCTCGAAGTGGTTCTTCTCGATGTCGGGGATCATCCTGCTCGTCTGCGCCCTGGCCCTGGGCGGCCGGGGTATCGAGTTCGGGATCGACTTCGAGTCGGGCACGCGGATCACCGCGCCGCTGGCCCAGCCCGCCGAGGAGGACCAGGTGCGCCAGGTTCTCGCCGGGGCCGGCCTGGCCGACGCCGAGGTCCAGCAGGTCAGCACGCCGGGGGCCTCGGCCAACACGGTGCAGGTCTCCACCGAGTCGCTCACCCCCGCCGAGATCGACGAGGTCTCCAAGGTGCTCGACCAGCGCTTCGGCGGCGGCGAACGCTACTCGGCCACCTCGATCGGGCCGACCTTCGGCCAGACCGTCGCCCAGAGCGCGATCATCGCGGTGATCGCCTCGCTGCTGCTGGTGGCTGTGTACATCACGCTGCGCTTCGAGTGGAAGTACGCGATGCCGATCCTCATCGCGCTCTCGCACGATCTGCTGATCACCGCGGGCGTGTACGCGCTCATCGGCGCGGAGGTGACGACCGCCACTGTGGCGGCGCTGCTGACCATCCTGGGCTTCTCGTTGTACGACACCATCATCGTGTTCGACCGCATCCGCGAGAACGTGCCGCGCATGCCGCGCGCCGCGTTCTCGCAGATCGTCAACCGCTCCATGAGCGAGGTCATCGTGCGCTCGATCGTCACCTCCTTCTGCACGCTGCTGCCGGTCCTCGCCCTGTATGCCTTCGGGGGGGAGACCCTGCGCGACTTCGCGCTGGCGCTCATCATCGGCACCGCCTCGGGCACCTACTCGTCGGTGTTCATCGCCTCCCAGGTGCTCAACGCGTGGAAGGAGCGCGAGCCCGTCTACCGCCGCCGGCGCATCAGCATCCAGCGCGAGCTGGGCGAGGTCCCCGCCTACCCGGTGGCCACCGGCGGCGGGCCGGTCGACATCAAGCCCGAGGCCCCGCAGCGCACAGGTGCGAGCAGGCGCGTGACCACGCCCGACGACCCGCAGCGCGGCGTCTCGGCCTCCGAGTGGCAGGAGATGATGCGCGACATCCGCGAGGACACACGCGCCCCGACGGCCACCGCCGAGCGGGAGGAGCGCGAGCGCACCCGTGGCCGCGACCTGTCGCCTGAGGAGATCGTCATGCCCGGCGAGCCCAAGCGCGAGCGCAAGCAGCGCCCCAGCGGAGGGTCGGCCTCCCAGCGCTCGCGCCGTCACGGGAGGAAGCGCTGATGGCCGCGCTGGCCTGGGTGATGATGGGCATCGCCCTGTGGCACTTCGCGATCTTCGTGCCCGACCGCTTCTGGGGGGGCATCGTCGGCGCCTTCGCCGCCGCGACGATCGGCTCCGTGCTCGTCGCGCTGGCCTTCCACGGCTTCACCGTCCCGCCCCAGGAGGAGACGTCCGCGCTCGTCGCCCTCGAGGCGGTCCCCGGGACGCTGCTCGGCCTCGCGATCGCCTGGCTGATCGGCGCGCGCCAGGAGCGGGCGGCGAGCGAGGGCTAGCGCCCAGCAGGCTCCGTGCTCCTTCTCCGCCGCATCCGAGTGGTGGTCCTGGCGGCTCTGAGCATGCGAATGCAGGTGACGGTTCCGCTGAACTGGATCCTCGGCCTCGAGGGGTGGTGGGTCGCGGTGACGGTCATCGTCGCCCCTGGTGTTGGTCCAGACTGGTGCGGGGATATCGGTGGTGCTATCCGGGGCTTGCACCACTCGAAGACCAACAATGCTCGGAGACGGGGGCGGATCCGTCCGCCGGCGCGCCTAGGTTCCGCGCGTGGCCGACCCGAGGTTGGAGATCGCTCCCTGCGACATGGGCGCCGTAGCGCGCCTGGAGGGCGAGCTCGGGCTGAGCGGACCGGCGGCGCAGGTGCTGGTGCGCCGGGGGCTGGCCGAGCCGGCGGCCGCCCGGGCGTGGCTGGCCGCCGACGCACGGCACGGCCCCCCGGCGTTTCCGGGGATCGCCACGGCGGCCGAGGCGATGCTCGCCCACGTCCGGGCCGGGACGCGGATCACCGTCCACGGCGACTACGACGTCGACGGGGTGTGCTCCACGGCGATCCTGGTCGGCTGCCTGCGCCGGCTGGGCGGCGACGTGGACTGGTACCTGCCCAGCCGCACGGAGGACGGCTACGGGCTGTCGGCGGCCACCGTCGAGCGGCTGACCGCGCGGGGCACGCGGTTGCTGGTGACCGTCGACTGCGCCATCACCGCGGTCGAGGAGGTCGCCGTCGCGCGCGCGGCCGGGCTGGACGTGGTGGTGACAGACCATCACGCTCCGCGCGCCGACGGCCGGCTCCCCGACGCCTCGCTGGTGCACCCGGGTGTGCAGGGCTACCCATGCCCGCAGCTGTGCGCGGCGGGCGTCGCGCACGTGCTGGCGGCGGCGCTGCTCGAAGCGGCGGGGGAGGATCCCGCGCAGGCCGAGGCCGACCTCGACCTCGTGGCGCTGGCCACCGTGGCCGACTGCGTGCCCCTGGTGGGCGAGAACCGCCGCCTGGTGCGCGAGGGCCTGCGTGCGCTGGCGGTCACGCCGCGCCCGGGCCTGCGCGCCCTCATGGCCACCGCGCGCGTGGACCCGGCGCGCCTGGACGCACGGGCGCTGGGCTTCCGCCTCGCCCCGCGCATCAACGCGGCCGGGCGGCTGCACCGCGCCGACGCGGGACTCGAGCTGATCCTCACCGAGGATCCCGACCGGGCCGCGCGCGTCGCGGAGGAGCTCGAACGGGCCAACGCCGAGCGCCGCCACGTGGAGACACGCATCCTCTTCAGCGCCGAGGCACAGGTGCGCCAGGCCGGCGAGCGGCCCGCCTACGTGCTCGCCGGCGAGGACTGGCACCCGGGGGTGATCGGCATCGTGGCCTCGCGCATCGCCGAGCGTCACCACCGCCCCGCGGTGCTCATCGCCCTGGACGGCGCGACGGGCACCGGATCGGGGCGCTCCATCCCCGGCTTCGACCTGCTCGCCGGGCTCGACGCCGCCGCCGTCCACCTGCGTCGCCACGGCGGCCATCGCGCCGCGGCGGGATGCACGCTCGACGCCGGGCAGATCGACGCCTTCCGGGCGGCCTTCGAGGCCCACGCGGCCGAGGTGCTGTGCCCCGAGGACCTCACCCCCGTCGAGCGCGCCGACGCCGTGGTGGGCGGGGATGAGCTGGGGCTGGAGCTCGCCGAGGAGCTCGAGCGTCTCGGTCCGTTCGGAACCGCCAATCCCGAGGTGCGCCTGCTCGTCGCCGGCGCCCGGCTGGACGACGCGCGACCGATGGGCGAGGAGGGTCGCCACGTGCGCTTCGCGGTGCGCAGCGGCGGCCACCGGGCTCGCGCCGTCGCCTTCGGGACCGGCGGGCGCCTGCCCTGCCCGCCGGGCCGGCCCGCCGATGCCACCTTCGCCCTGGAGGCCAGCGAGTGGAACGGTGCCGTCGAGCCCCGTCTCGTCCTGCGCCACGCCCGCGCCGCGCGCCCGATGCCGATCACGCTGGTCGGCGAGCCTTACGATGCGCTGGGCACCATCCTCGCCGCTGCCACCACCGAGGGGGACGGTGGTGGTGCGAGGGAGGGTGCACCCGCCTCCCTCTCCGCCCCCGCCCCGGCGCACGTACGCGATCGCCGCGGCGGAGGGATCGCCGGGACGCTCATGGCGCTGGTGCACAGCGGCGAGCCGGTGCTCGCCCTCGCCGCCGACGCGCCGCTGCGCGCGCGCCATCTCGCGCCGCTGGCCGGCGGCTTCGGGCTGTGCGACCACGCGGCGTTCGCGCGCGAACCGGCCCTTGCCGACGGCTATGCCCACGTCGTGGCCGTCGATCCGCCGCCCGACGTCGCCGCCCTGGCCGCGCTCCTGGCGTCCGTCCCCGGGCGCACGACCCACCTGGCGTGGGGAGAGGCTGAGCTAGGCTTCGCAGCGCAGATCCATGAGCGCGACCATGACCTCCGTGTTCCCCTCGCCGCGCTGTACCGCGCCCTGCGCGGCACGCCCGGCGCGGTGGGGGAGCAGCTCGAGGCCCTCCTGTGCGGGGAGGGTTCCCAGCGCCGTCCGCCCGCCCTGGCCGGACGGTGCCTGCGCGTGCTCTCAGAGCTCGAGCTCGTGCACGTCGACGCCGTCGAGCGTCGGGTGGAGCTGGCTCGCGCCCAGCGCACGGCGCTCGAGCGCTCGGCGACCTTCCGCGCCGCGAGCCGGCGCCGGGAGGAGGGGCGGGCGTGGCTGAGGCCACCGATCGCGCGGGCAGCCTGACCGCCGGGCCCGAGCATCAGGACGGAGCCGTCGACGTCGAGGTTCGGCCGACCCGCCCCGAGGCGCGGCGCGTCGACCGCGTCGAGCATCCCGAGCGCCACTCCGACCGCTGGGCAGGCGTCACCGGCGCCGAGCTCACCGAGCGCGAGCGCAGCCTGCTGGGCGACCTGTTCGCGATCGTCGAGGAGCACGACGCCGACAGCGCCGTCGAGGTCGACCGCTCGCGCGTCGAGGCGGCCTTCGTGTTCGCCTGCGAGCACCACGCCGACCAGCGGCGCAGGTCGGGCGAGGACTTCATCGTCCACCCCGTCGGCGTGGCCAAGATCTGCGCCGGCATGCGCCTGGACACCGACACGCTGTGTGCCGCGCTGCTGCACGACACCGTGGAGGACACCTCGGCCTCGCTGGACGAGGTGCGCTCCCAGTTCGGCGAGGAGATCGCCTCGCTGGTCGACGGCGTCACCAAGCTCACCGGCATCACCTTCCAGTCGCGCGACGAGGCCCAGGCCGAGAACTACCGCAAGATGATGGTGGCCATGGCCCAGGATGTGCGGGTCATCCTCCTCAAGCTGGCCGACCGCCTGCACAACATGCGCACGCTGGGCGCCATGCCCAAGCACAAGCAGATCGACAAGGCCAGGGAGACGCTGGAGATCTTCGCCCCGATCGCCCACCGCCTGGGCATCCACGCGATCAAGTGGGAGCTCGAGGATCTCGCCTTCGCCACCTTGCACCCGCGCAAGTACCAGGAGATCAAGAGCCTGGTCAACCAGCAGCGCGCCGAGCGCGAGACCTACGTGAGCCGGGCGGGCGAGTACCTGCAGCGCGAGCTGCAGGCGCTGGCCATCGAGGCGCAGATCGCCGGGCGCGCGAAGCACTTCTACTCCATCTACTCGAAGATGACCAAGAAGGGCCGCGAGTTCAACGAGATCTACGACCTCACGGCCATGCGGGTGATCGTCGAGTCGGTCAAGGACTGCTACGGAGCAGTGGGCGTCATCCACTCGCTGTGGAAGCCCCTGCCCAAGCGCTTCAAGGACTTCATCGCGATGCCCAAGTTCAACCTCTACCAGTCGCTGCACACCACGGTGATCGGGCCCGAGGGGCTGCCCCTGGAGATCCAGATCCGCACGCGCGACATGCACGAGATGGCCGAGTACGGGGTGGCATCGCACTGGCTCTACAAGAGCGGCGACGGCAAGGGCGGCGCCGGGCCGCATGGCGATCCCGACGCCAAGCTCAAGTGGCTGCGCTCGATGCTCGACTGGCAGTCGGAGACCTCCGACCCCCAGGAGTTCATGGAGACGCTGAAGGTCGACCTCTGCGAGGACGAGGTCTACGTCTTCACCCCCAAGGGTGAGGTCAAGAACCTCGCCGCCGGCGCGACGCCGCTGGATTTCGCCTACGAGGTTCACACCGACGTCGGCCATCGCTGCGTGGGGGCCAAGGTCAACGGCAAGATGGTGCCCCTCCACCTCGAGCTGCGCAGCGGGGACATCGTCGAGATCGTCACCGCCAAGCGCGAGCGGGGTCCCTCGCGCGACTGGCTGGCGCTGGTCAAGACCACCCGCGCGCGCAACAAGATCAAGCAGTGGTTCAAGGCCGAGTCGCGCGAGGACACCGAGCACGCCGGACGGGCCATGCTGCAGGAGCACATGGGCAAGCGCGGGCTGCCCGCCCAGAAGATCACCGGCTCGCCGCTGCTGGCCGACGTCATCCGCGAGATGGGCTTTCGCAAGGCCGACGACTTCTACATCGCCCTGGGCGGGGCGAAGATCACCCCCAAGTGCGTCATCAACAAGGTCATGCAGCGCCTCAAGCAGGGCGAGGCCGCCGAGGATCGCGAGACCGCCGCCGAGGCCCTGCTCAGCCCGAGCGGCCGCGAGCGCCGGCACCCCAGCGGCTCCTCGGGCTCCTTTGGCATCCGCGTGGAGGGCGTGGACGACGTGCCGGTGCGCCTGGCCAAGTGCTGCCGTCCCGTCCCCGGCGACGCCATCGCGGGCTACATCTCGCTGGGGCGAGGCATCACGATCCACCGCGAGGACTGCCCCAATGCCGTCAACCTGCGCAAGGACCCCGAGCGGTTCACTCCCGTGAGCTGGGAGGGCGACCACGAGACCGCCTTCCGGGTGGAGTTGCAGGTCGAGGGCTGGGACCGCCACCGCCTGCTCGAGGACATCTCGCGGACCTTCTCCGAGCAGGGCATCAACATCCTGGAGGCCCGCTGCACGGTCTCCGAGCCGATGGTGCGCAACCGCTTCGTGGTTGAGGTGGTCGACACCGCCGCCCTGAAGGCGACGGTGTCGCGCCTGCGCAACGTCGAAGGCGTCTTCGACGCCTACCGGGTCACCCCGGGCGCCGGCGCCTGAGTGGTGCACGCCTGGCGGCGCGCGGTCGCGGGCGGTAGGTTGCCCGCCGACCAGGGCGCGGCGGAGGTGCCGCGGGGCACCACCCAAGGAGGAGGGACATGCAGCGAACGCAGGAGCTGGAGCGCGAGGAGGGCGAGGATGGCAAGCCGCTGGAGCGGCGGGCATTCCTCGGGTGGGCGGCGGCGGGGGCGATCGGCCTCGGGCTGGTCTTCGCCGGCTGCGAGGAGGACGACGACGACGATGATGACGACGACGGGCGCAGCCGGCGGCGGCGGCGCCGCCGCTGAGCGCGGGCCGTCTGGAGCTAGGGCGCCCCGACCACCTGGAAGGACTGCGCCTCGCCGCGGATGCGCCGGGCGAAGTCGCCGGTGTAGGCCGTCGTGGAGTGCACCGTGCCGCTGCGCTGGGCGATCCGCGCGCGGTCCTCAGCGGGAACCTCGGCGTCCAGCGACCACCGCCCGCCCTGGATGGGCGTCGCGCGCTCCAGCGTGTGGGTCTGACCCCGGTGCACGTAGCTGATGGCCACGCGCACCACGCCGGTGGCCCGCGACGAGATCGTGCCCGAGGCGCGCAGGCGCCCGTCGATCAGCCGGGGGCGCTGGGTCGCCAGCGCGGCCCGGCCGTTGGCCGCGCGCAGGCGCAGCTCCTGGGGGCGCGTGTCCGCGTCGCCGGGATAGGTGATCGTGAGGATCCCGGTCCCCAGGCGGGCC
>DASZCY010000141.1:0-2253 GCA_035942615.1 Solirubrobacteraceae bacterium
CGCCCCAGAAACGCCTTGCGCGAGGTGCCCACCACCACCGGACGCCCGAGGGCGACCAGCTCGTCCAGGCGGCGCAGCAGCTCGAGGTTGTGGGCAACGGTCTTGCCAAAGCCGATGCCGGGGTCCAGCCACACGCGCTCCTCGGCGATCCCCTCGGCCACCGCGAAGGCCAGCCGCTCCTCCAAAAAGGCCTTGACGTCGGCGACCACGTCGTCGTAGCGGGGGTCATGCTGCATGGTGCGCGGCTCACCCAGCATGTGCATGAGGCAGACCTCGCAGCCCGCCGCGGCCACCACGCCCGCCAGTCCGGGATCGAAGCGCAGGGCGCTGACGTCGTTGACCACACGGGCGCCCGCAGCCAGCGCGGCGCGGGCCACCGCGACCTTGGTGGTGTCGATGCTCAGGCGCGCGCCCGCGCCCGCCAGGCCCTCGAGCACCGGCGCGACGCGGCGCAGCTCCTCCTCGGCCCCGACGGGCTCGGCCCCGGGCCGCGTCGACTCGCCGCCCACGTCGAGGATGGCCGCGCCCTGGGCCACCAGCCCGTGGCCGCGCGCGATGGCGTCTCGGGCGGCCACGTAGCGCCCACCGTCGGAGAAGGAGTCGGGCGTGACGTTGACCACGCCCATGACCACGGGGCCCCCCACGCTGGCGATCCTACGGTGCTCAGCCGTTGGCCAGGATCACCAGGAAGGTGACGATCAGCGACGCGGCGACGGCCGCGACGAAGATGCCCAGGGCCACGAGGTCGTTGCGCTCCATGCTCAACGTCTCTGCCGTCGTGGCCTGAGGATCAGGCGAGGTCCGGGCGCTCGGGCAGGTCGAGCCCGCGAGCCTCGAGGCCGCCACCGGCCAGGCCCGGACGCGGCAGGGGCCGCGGCGCCTCCCGGCCGCCGGCGCGGTCGACGGCAGGCACCTCGGGTGCCTCCTCCTGGGAGGGCTGGTCGGGCCCGAAGACCTCCTCCTCGGTCTTGCCGTCCAGCAGCGCGATGAACTCCTCCTTCTCGATCGTCTCGCGCTTGACCAGCACCTTGGAGGTCAGGTCGAGGCCGTCGCGGTGCTCACGCAGGATCCTCACCGCCTGGGTGTGCGCGCTCTCGACGATCGTGCGGATCTCCTCGTCGATGTCGCGCGCGATGTCGTCGGAGTAGTCGGCCTGGGCGGAGAACTCACGTCCCAGGAACGGCTGGCTCTGATCGTGGCCGAACACCCGCGGTCCGAGCTTCTCGCTCATGCCGAAGCGCATGACCATCTGCTTGGCCGTCGCGGTGACCTTCTCGAGGTCGTTGGAGGCACCCGTGGTGATCTCGTCGAAGATGATCTCCTCAGCCGCGCGGCCCCCGAGGGTCATGGCCATAGTGTCTTGCAGCTCGGCGCGCGTGGTGAGGAACTTGTCTTCCTGGGGCATGGAGATGGTGTATCCCAGCGCCTGGCCGCGTCCCACGATGGAGATCTTGTGGACGGGATCGGCGTGCTCGAGGAAGTGGCCGACGATCGCATGGCCCATCTCGTGGTAGGCGGTGATCGCACGCTCCTTGTCGCCCATGACCCGCGTCTTCTTCTCCGGGCCGGCGACCACGCGCATGATGCCCTCCTCGAGCTCGTCCTGACCGATGTCGCGCCGACCGGTGCGCGCGGACAGCAGCGCCGCCTCGTTGACCAGATTGGCCAGGTCGGCGCCGGTGAAGCCGGGGGTCTGGCCGGCCAGCGCGTCGCTGTCGATCTCCTGGGCCAGCGGCTTGCCGCGGGTGTGGACGTCGAGGATCCTGGCGCGTCCCTTGCGATCGGGGCGATCGACGGTGATCTGCCGGTCGAAGCGCCCCGGGCGCAGCAGGGCGGGGTCGAGGATGTCCGGGCGGTTGGTGGCGGCGATCATGATGATGTTGTCCTTCATCTCGAAGCCGTCCATCTCGACGAGGAGCTGGTTGAGGGTCTGCTCGCGCTCGTCGTTGCCGCCGCCCAAGCCGGCGCCGCGATGGCGGCCGACCGCGTCGATCTCGTCGATGAAGATGATGCAGGGGGCGTTCTTCTTGGCCTGGTCGAACATGTCGCGCACGCGGCTGGCGCCGACGCCGACGAACATCTCGACGAAGTCCGAGCCCGAGATGGTGAAGAACGGCACGTTGGCTTCGCCGGCGATGGCGCGGGCGAGCAGCGTCTTGCCGGTGCCCGGCGGGCCGACCAGCAACACGCCCTTCGGAATCTTGCCGCCGAGGCACTGGAACTTCTGCGGGTCGCGGAGGAACTCCACGATCT
>DASZCY010000142.1:0-22990 GCA_035942615.1 Solirubrobacteraceae bacterium
CGCGCACCGCTCGCGCGTGGTGCTCAGCGGCCGCGGCGGCGCGGTCCCCACCGCGGACATCACGATCCTCAACTACGAGATCGTCGACGCTCACCGCCAGCGCCTGGCCCTGCGCCGCCCGCGCGCGCTGGTGGTCGACGAGGCCCACCTGGTCAAGAACCCGCGCGCCAAGCGCACGCGGGCGGTGCGCCGGCTGGCCGACGGCGTGGAGCGCGACGGCCTCCGCCTGGCGCTGACCGGCACCCCGGTGATGAATCGCGCCGAGGAGCTGGTCAGCCAGCTGCGGGTGCTGGGGCGCATCGACGACTTCGGCGGCGCCACCGCGTTCGCGCGGCGTTTCGAGGGCGTGGGCGACGAGGCGCGCCTGCACTGGCACCTGCGCCGACACTGCTTCGTGCGGCGGTTGAAGCAGGAGGTGCTCCCCCAGCTGCCGGCCAAGCGCCAGACCGTGGTGCCCGTCGCGCTGGCCAACGAGGACGAGTACCGCCTTGCCGAGGAGGACGTGATCGCGTGGCTACACGAGCAGCCCCTCGATCTGAGCGAGCTGGAGGCCAGCGTCGCCCGCGCGCTGCGCGCCGAGCGCCTCGTGCAGCTCAACCTCCTGCGCCGCCTGGCCGCGCGGGGCAAGCTCCCCGCCGCGCTTGCCTGGATCGGCGACTTCCTGGAATCGGGCGAGCCGCTTGTGGTCTTCGCCCACCACGGCGAGGTGCAGGAGGCTGTGCTCGAACGCTTCCCGCAGGCCGGGCACCTGCTGGGCCGCGACCCGCTGCCCGCGCGCGAGGAGACCGTGCGCGCCTTCCAGGCGGAGGACGGATTCCAGCTGCTGGTCTGCTCTCCGCGCGTGGCCGGGCAGGGCATCACCCTCACGCGCGCCTCCAACGTCGCCTTTCTCGAGCTGGACTGGACGCCGGCCGTCCACGACCAGGCCGAGGATCGCTGCCATCGCATAGGCCAGCACGACGCGGTCACCGCCTGGTACCTGCTGGCCGCCGACACCATCGACGAGACCATGGCCCAGCTCATCGCGCGCAAGCGCGCGCGCATCGAGGCGGTGACCGACGGGCGGCGCGCCGACGACCAGGCCGTCGTGCAGGCCGTCGTGCGCGACCTGCGCGCGCGGCCACGGCGGCACCTGCGCGCGATGGGGTGAGGTTCGCCAGCACCGTGGGGGACCCCTGGTGCTGCGGATTGGCCTCGGTCGCCAGCCCCTGCCCAGCCGCTCTCAGTCGCACTCGACTGCAGCGGCCAGCGTCTGGCTCGATATCCGCTCCTTGGGAACAAACGGCATCCCGCTGGCCCGCAGGGCCACGGCCAGGTCGGCGGGATCGGTACTGGAGACGAGCACCACGCGCGGAGGCGAGGCGAGCGCCGCCAGCTCCCTCGCGACGACAAAGCCGTCGCGGTCGGGGAGCCCGATATCAAGGACGACGACGTCCGGGCTCAGGCGCTGCGCCTCCGCGAGTGCAGAGCACCCGTCCCACGCTTCGCCCACGACCTTCCAGCACGACGCCCGCAGCAGCTCGCGCACGACGGTCCGATACCGATGGTGGTCGTCGACCAGCAGCACACGACACATCGCCTAAGCGTGATCGACCCGGCAGCGTAAGGGAAGGGGGCTAACGTTGAATCGGCCGCTCGGCGGCCAGGAAGCGCAGCACGGCGAGCACGCGACGGTGATCGTCTCCGGCCGGGGGAAGATCCAGCTTGAGGAAGATGCTGTGCACATGTGACTCGACGGTCTTGGCGCTCAAGTACAGGCGCTGGGAGATCGCACCATTCGAGCGACCTTCGGCCATGAGCGCGAGGATGTCCCGCTCGCGGGCCGACAGCGTTTCGAGCGGCCCCGTCATCGTGCGCGCGCGCACAGCCGAGGCGACCACGACGGGGTCCACGAATGAGCCGCCCTCCGCGACGATCTTCAGCGCGTCCAGGAGCACGTCGATCCGCGCGACGCTGTCCTTGAGGAGGTACCCGCGGCCTCTCGTGCGGTCGGCGAGCAGGCGCGACGCGAAGCCCAAGTCGAGGTACTGCGAGAGGACCAGCGCGGTCACCCGCGGATGCGCGCGGCTCATCGCTTCCACGGTGCGCAGGCCCTCGTCGGTGTGGGTGGGCGGCATGCGGATGTCGACAAGCGCCACGTCGGGTCGCACCGCCGACAGGACGGCGAGCAGCTGCTCGCCCGTCGAGACGGACCGCAAGACCTCATGCCCGCGCGCAGAGAGCAGGCTCGACAGCGACGTGCGCAGCAGCGCGGAGTCCTCTGCGATGACGACCTTCATAGCACGCCCCGACTGTCGCGCGCTGCTGCGCCGGGGGCAAGCGGCGCGACCCCGAAGTTCACCGCGGAACTTTAGCCACGAGACTTGCCTGCTGGTCGGCGCGCGACCTACGCTTGTGCCGAGGCGCCGTGACCATCCGTCCTGCTCTCCTCGTCCTGGCGGCCTGCGTCGCGGTGGTTGGCGTCGAGGCCTTCCCCGTCGACGACGGGGCACTGACCTTTACGGCGGCGGTCGCGGATGCACTGATCGGGCTGAGCTTCGTGTGCGTTGGGGTGGCACTGTGCCTGCGCCGGCCGACCAACCGCACCGGCCCGTTGCTGGTCGCCGTCGGGCTGACGTGGGCGCTGGCCAACCTGATGTTCACCGATCGCCTGGCCGTCGCCCACACGGTCGGGCTCATGGCCCTCGGCGTGTTCGGCGCGCCGCTGGCCCATGTACTGCTGGCCTTCCCCGCGGGCCGCCTCGAGCACCGGCGCGAACGCTGGCTGGTCAGCGGAATCTACGTGCACCTGACCGTGCAGTGGTGGGCGATCCTTCTGGTCTACGACCCGCGCCAACACGGCTGCACCGACTGCGCGGCCGGGCTCAACCTCCTGGGCCTGTGGCCGCGTCCCGGCGTCTACGACGTGCTGTGGATCGCACACAGCGTGGTCAGCGCCGTTTGTGCGCTCGCGGTCTTCGCGTCGCTGCTCGCGCGCTGGCGAGTAGCGTCGCCTCCCGCCCGCCGCGCGGTGGGGCCCATGCTGCTCACCGGGCTGGTCGCCGCGCTCATCATCGCCGCGACGGCGCCTGTCGCCTTCTCGCTTCCTCAGTCGCAGGGCCCGATGGAGCTCGTAACGCTGGTGTGGGCGCTGGCCTTCAGCGCCATTCCCATTGCCATGGGCGTCGGCTTCGTGCGCACGCGTGTCACGCGCACCCCGATCACGTCGCTGGTACGGCGCCTGGGGGGTGCGCTCCCACCATTGGGGGTCCGCGACGCGCTGGCCGAGGCGCTGGGCGACCCGTCGCTGAGCGTCGCATACTGGGTGTCGGAGGCCGGCGGCTACCGCGACGCGCTGGGGCAGCCGGTGAACGTGCCCGAGCCGGGAGGAGCTCGGGCGGTCACGTCCCTGGCCGACGGGGAGAAGCCGCTGGCCCTGCTCATCCACGACCCAGCGCTGCGCTACGACGCGGATCTGCTGCTCGCCGCCGGCGACGCCGCGCGCCTGGCGCTCGAGAATGAGCGCCTGCAGGCTCAGCTGCGGGTCAAGCTGGCCGACGTGAGGGCGGCCCGGGCCCGACTGGTCGGCGTGCAGGACTCCGAGCGCCGACGCATCGAGCGTGACCTACACGACGGGGCCCAGCAGACCCTCGTCGCCCTGGCCGTCACGTTGAGCGCCTTGCAGGAGCGCGTCGGCGAGACCCCGGGCGTGCCGCCTGACCTCCAGGGCCTGGTCGCCTCGAGCAGCGCGTTGGTGGGCGACGCGCTCGACGAGCTGCGTACGCTGGCACGCGGCGTATACCCTACCCGCCTGGAGTGCGACGGGCTGGCCGCCGCCCTGGAGGGCCTCGCGTTGACCGCGGCGATGCGGGTGGAGATCGACGTGGCCGTCGCGCCGCGCCCCGAGCCGGTCGTCGAGATGGCCGCCTACTTCGTGTGCTGCGAGGCGCTGGCCAACGCAGGCAAGCACGCTCCCCGGGCGAGGGTTCGCATCCACGCGCGGGTGCGGGATGGGGATTTGGACGTCGAGGTGGCCGACGTTGGGCCTGGTGGCGCGCGGCGGGACCGGGGTACAGGGCTGCTGGGTCTTGAGGACCGCGTCGCGGCGCTGGGCGGGCGCCTGCACGTCGACAGCCCGCCGGGGCGGGGCACCCGCGTGGTCGCCCGCCTGCCCTGCAGGCCGAGAGTTAGCGAGCGAGAGCGGTTGGCCGTTGACGCGGGCCGCGAAGGGCCGGCTGACGCCGGCCCGGCGAGCGCAGGTGCTCCGGGCATCACACCGCTCTCCTCCCCCGGGCTTGACTACGGGGCCCTGCGGGGTGGGGAGGCTCTCACGCCGTCGGAGCGGCGTGTGAGATTCCAGGGTTAGCCCTGTAGACGGGCCTCACGGAGGCTGGGAGCTTTCGTCGCAACCGTTTCGAGCAAGGGGATCGCAGTGATGCGCACGAGTTTCGCCAGGATGGCCGCAGTCGTGCCCGCGAGGAGGCGCTCCGGTCGCGTGGCCGCGGGGGCCGTCGCTCTGTCCATGGTCCTGGCGACCCCAGCGCTCGCGCTCGTGCCGGGCCTCCCGCTGCCTCAGCTTCCCCTAGTCCCCGGGACCCCGGCCCCCGACCCCGGTCCCGACCCCGTCGACGAGCTGGCCGGCGTCACCGAGGAGGTCTGCGACACGCTCCTGGGCAGTGAGAAGACCGGAAGCGGGGTCCTGGGCGACCTGGCCGCGCTGATCGGCGAGGTCGTGGATCCCGTCTCCGAGCAGTGCGACCTGGAGATCCTCAAGGCGCTGAACATCACCTTCCTCACCAGGCTCCGGACGCCCGATGGACCCATCGTCCGCAAGACATCCTCCTTCCCCAACGTCCCCACCCCGATCAACGTCGACGCCGATGATGCACCGGACCTGATCGCCCAAGTCCAGGTCCTTTCCTTCGAGCGCTTCGAGCTTCGCATCATCCGTGCGCCCGGCGAGACCTCCGCCCTGCCTGCCTCGGTAGAGGCGCTCGTGACGCCCCCCGGCGACCTCCCCCGCGACCACGTGAACTTCGGCTACGACGCGACCGGCAGCCGGGCCCCGACCTCCTTCGTGGCGACCGGCCTCATCGGCGACCAGGCCAAGGCACGCGGGGTCGAGACCGTGGCCCTGGATCACGCGATCACCGGCGCCGGCCCGCGGCTGGCCATCCTCGGCGGCCTCTATGACGGGTCGCCCACGCAGCGCACCGAGCCGATCGCCGGGCGCCTTACGCTGGCCCCCGTCCCAACGGCGGGCGGCGTCGACCTGACCGCCGAGGAGGACGACGTGTTCGTGCGGCTGCGCAACAACCTCCCCACCAGGGCCTCCGCTGCGGTGAGCATCAAGGAGGACGCCGAGCGCACGGTCGCGCTGGCCAACCTCGATAAGGCGCCGGGCGTGGTCGAGGTGGACTACGAGAAATCCCCCGACGAGCAGGACATCGACCTGCGGGCCAGCGAGGCGATCGACGACCTGGGATTCGTGCTGCGCGAGTACAAGGGCGACGACTTGCGCGAGCAGGTCAGACTCGGCGCAAAGAAGGTGCCCACCGAGGTGAGGATCGACTTCGGTCACCGCCCCGGAGGCGCTCGCGACCTCAGCTACCGCACGTTTGGTGGGAAGGTCGCCGAGGTCGACCTGGAGTTCCTGTCGCGCGACAAGGTGAGGGAGCGGTCGCCTCGGGAGTGGTCCCGCATCAGGCGCACCGCGCTGGAGGCCGAGTCGGTACCCGACGACATCGCGCTGTCCTTCACCGAGGACGCGGAGGCCGACAAGCGCCGGATCACCTACCTCGCGTCCTCGCGCCTGCCCCGCCTCCGCGTCGACTTCGAGGAACTCCGCGACGGCGACCTGCGCACGAGCGCCTTCGTCGAGGCCAACGGCGTGCCGACCGGCGTCACGGTCAACCAGTCTGGCCCCAAGTCCGGTTCGGTCGCCACCGTCGGCGGCTCGCTGGACAACGTGGAGTTCGGTCTGGCCGACGGCGCGGTCCAGACCCTACCCGGCGACGAGCCCTACCTGAGGACGCTCAGCCAGACTCAGTTCGGCGCGACACCGAGCAGTCTCATCACCGTGAACTCGATCGCCGGGCGGGTCAAGGCGCTGAAGTCCATCGGTATCGACGCCACTGATGCCATCGACGTCGACGCCAAGTTCGCCTTCACCACCACGCCGATCGTTCTCCCCGGCCAGCCGGGCCTGTCGCCGCAGCGGCGGCCCGGGATTCCCGCCACGCCGCTGCGCGTGCTGGCCGAGAAGCGCGGCGTTCTCACCCTCGACAACCTGAAGGTCGAGGGCCGCTTGGAGGTACTGCCCAGGCGCCTGGGCATCACCATCGACCCCGACGCCAGGACCGTCAGCTATGACTCCTCGGCGGGCATCCGCTCGATCGACGTCGCGCTCGAGCGCAAGCGGCCCTTCTTCAAGGACGTCAAGCGAATCTCCGCCGAGGTCCGTGACGTCCCCGAGAAGGTCGCCGTCGCGTTCGAGGAGCTGGAGGGCGACGGAGTCCGCCTGGCCTCCACCGAGGAGATCGGCTACGCCGATCTGACACTCAATGCGTTCCCGACGCAGATTCCCGGTGCGCAGGACTTCTTCTTAGCGTTCATCCCCGGTTCGGGGGAGCAGGGTGTCGCCATCTCCAACGTCGGGGAATTCCGCGCCTTCGCGCGCGTCTACCGCCTCAAGCGCTTCGAGTTCCGCGGTACCCCCTTGAGACTCTCCGCAGAGGCTGGCCGTGGCTCGAGCTTCCGGGCGCTCACCCGGCTCAGGCCCGAGGTAGGCGACCCACTTACGGATCAGCTGAGGGCGGACGTGCGCATCGACGCGCTACCAGCCTCCATCGACATCGACGAGACGAAGGACAAGCGTTTCGAGTACTCCGCCTCGGCGCCCATCGAAGAGATCCGCGCAAAGTTGCTGGGCCTGCCCGGCGACGAGGAGAGGGGCGAGCCGCGCAACGTCATCGCCGGCATCCGCAACATCCCGACCGCGTTCACCATGGATCTCGGCTCCAACCCGGCCACCGGCGACCTGCTGTTCGACGCGCCGGCTGCGGCGGCCAACCCCGCCGGTGGCGTGGATCTCCAGTTGCGCCTCTGGGACCGTGAGGGCGACCCATCCCTGCTGCCCAATCCGAAGACCAGCGACTACGTCATGCTGGAAGCTGGCCCGAAAACAGCAAACGGCGGAAAGGAGGACGGGCGCAGGCTGCTCCTGCGCTCCGAGCTGGACGACGTCCAGCGCCTGCGCGTGCGCCCGGAGGGCGTGAGACGGGTGGTCCAGCTCAATCACACCGCCAAGCCGTCCAACGGCTTCCGGGCTTCCCTGTTCGTTCGTCCGGACGAGTCGCCGCTGCCCCCGAGCCTCGACCTCGACGCGTTCGTGCCCTCGATGCCAAGGGACTTCCGTCTGGAGTTTGCCACCGAGCCCGCCACCCTGGACAGCTCCCTGCGCATGAGCGAGGGCATCCCGCGGCTGGAGCTGGACCTCGCCAGCGTGCCCTCCGTCGTCGTGGACACGGTCATCCGCGACATCCCCTCCAAGCTCAACCTGTGCATGGACAGACGAACGGGCACGTGCGGCTTCAAGATCTTCGGCCCGACCAGCGCCGTGGATCCGCCGTTCGACGCCGACCGGGTATTCGGCGACCCGCTCGGCAGCCTCGCCCTGAACCTCAACACGCTGGGCACCGCGACGAAGGGCATCCGCCTGAGCGGCACAATCTGCGGTGGCAAGACCGTCCAGGGTCGCGAGAGCATCGACCCGGGCTCCATCGGCAGCGCAGGTTTTGTCTGCAGGTCCGGCTCAGACGGCGTCCAATTGGACGTCGACGACCTGCGCGTGCGCGACGTCCGCTTCGCCCTAGGCGGCGGAAACCTCTGCAGCAGCGGCGGCGAGCTGATCGAGAACAACCTCTTCGGCATCGCGCTGGACACCGCCGCCGCCGGTCTGCGGGTCAACCGTATGGACGTCTTCACGTCATCCACGGGGACCGACTGCGACGACGACGACGCCGGCGCCGACCGCAAGCGCTTCCTCATCAAGGCGCCCGATGCCGTGACCGCCAACGAATACGCGACCATCATCGACGCGACGAACAAGGTCGCCACCGACGTGTTCCTCGGCGGCACGATCAACTGCCCCAACTCGTTCCTAGTCGAACAGGAGGGGATCGCCGCCGACCTTGGGTTCAATTTCGCGACGTTCCTGACCGGCTGCAACGCGGGCTGAGACATGGCGGGCCGGCATCGAGCTGTTTCAAGACGATTGCGCTGCCCCGCGCAGCAGCCGTGGGAGCGACCCCGTCCCGGATTCGGCGGTGCTCGGGAGCGTGTGTCCGTCGGGGCCATGAACCGTCAGACGTGGATGGCGTTGAATGCCCAGCGTCGTTCCTGTCCAGAATGATCGGGCTGGGCCGCTCGACACACTTTAAGGGTCGATGACGATGTGGCTGGATCGGCCTTCACGAGAACGCCGTCCCCTCCCAGGGACCGCCGGACACATGGTCTTCACGTCGGGAGTCGCGTGACCGGATGCACCACAGGCTGGCCCGGCAGAGCGGACGCGTGACCCGTTGCTCGATCAGCGCAAACGCGCTCACCGTGCGCCGAGAGCCCAGCAGCGCTAACGTCCGTAACCAGCCGAGAAAAGGCTAAGCGCCGGCGCGGGCGGCCGAGAAGCTCCGGCCCCGCGCCTGCTACCGTCGGACGAACGGGTGTGCGATTCGCCGCCCGCGAGGTTCCGTCTTCCGTAGCGCCCTCCGAAGAGGCGATCGGGTCAGTCGAATCTCCCGCATCGTCCGCAGCGCGCCGATCGCGCCGCCCAAAGGAGTCCCGCTATGTCTTCGCCTTCCTTCGCCGATCTCGGCGTGTCCCCAGTCATTGCCCGCGCGCTGCAGGCGCGCGGCGTGCGCGAGCCCTTCGCCATCCAGCGCCTGGTGGTGCCCGACGTGCTCGACGGGCACGACGTGCTGGCCAAGTCGCCCACCGGGTCGGGCAAGACCCTGGCCTTCGGCGCGCCGATGATGGACTGCATCGAGGCCGACGACCCGCGCCCCGCCGGCCTGGTCCTGGCCCCCACCCGCGAGCTGGCCGGCCAGATCGTCGAGGAGCTGCGCGAGCTCGCCCACGCCCGCGCGCTGTCCGTCACCGCCGTCTACGGCGGGGCGGGCATCGACCGGCAGGCCCGCCAGGCGCCGAGATCGCACATCGTGGTGGCCACCCCCGGCCGTCTGGAGGACCTCATGGGCCGCGGGGCCGTGCGCCTGGACGAGGTGCGCGTGCTCGTCCTCGACGAGGCCGATCGCATGCTCGACATGGGCTTCCGCCCCGCGGTCGACCGCATCGTGCGCGCCACGCCCGACGACCGCCAGACCATGCTCTTCTCGGCCACGCTGGACGGCGAGGTCGGGCGCATCGCCGAGGAGTACACCCACGACGCCCGCCGCCACGAGCACACGCCGACCGTCGAGGCCCGCGGCAGGGTCGACCATCGCTTCGTTCGCGTCGCCCACGAGGAGAAGCTCGACGCGCTGGTGCGCGAGCTCGACGGCCACGCGCGCGGGCGCACGCTGGTGTTCGTGCGTACCAAGCGCGGGGCCGATCGCCTGGTCAAGCGCCTGGCCCGCCACCGCCTCGAAGCCGTGGCCATGCACGGCGACAAGTCCCAGAACCAGCGCGAACGGGCGCTGGCGCGCTTCGACCGGGGCGAGATCGACACCCTGGTGGCCACCGACGTCGCCGCGCGCGGCATCGACGTCGAGGGCATCACCCACGTGATCAACTTCGACGCGCCCGCCGAGCGCGACCAGTACGTTCACCGCGTCGGGCGCACCGCGCGGGCCGGGGCCAGCGGCGTGGGCGTCACCCTGGTGATGGGCGACCAGGCCGCGGAGATGGGGAAGATCGCCGCCGAGCTCGACCTCCGCCGGGAGTTCGCCAAGACGGGCTTCCCCTCCACGCCGATACACCGGGGCGGCCCCGCGCGAGCGGACCGCGCGGGGGGCGAAGGCCCGGGAAGCACACGCGACCGCCGGTCGCGCAACCGCCGCTCCCGCTCGCGCTCTGGCGCTGCCCGATGACCACCCGCCGCGACGACCTGCGCAACGTGGGCATCGTCGCCCATGTCGACCACGGAAAGACGACCCTGGTCGACGCGATGCTGTGGCAGTCGGGGGCCTTTCGCGCCAACCAGGACGTGGCCGAGCGCGTGCTGGACTCCATGGACCTGGAGCGCGAGAAGGGCATCACGATCCTGGCCAAGAACACTGCCGTCCGCCATGGGCGCGTAAAGCTCAACATCGTCGACACGCCCGGCCACGCCGACTTCGGCGGCGAGGTGGAGCGCGCGCTGACCATGGTCGACGGCGTGCTGCTGCTGGTTGACGCCAGCGAGGGTCCACTGCCCCAGACGCGCTTCGTGCTGCGCAAGACCCTCGAGCGCCGCCTGCCGGTGATCCTCGTGGTCAACAAGGTCGACCGCCCCGACGCGCGCATCGGCGAGGTGGTCGACGAGGTCTATGAGCTCTTTCTCGATCTCGACGCCGACGAGACCCAGATCGAGTTTCCCATCGTCTACACCAACGCCCGCGATGGCCAGGCCTCGCTGAGCGAAGGCGAGCGCGGCACCGACCTGCGCCCGCTGCTCGACCTGCTGGTCGAGCACATCCCCGCGCCCGAGCACGAGCCCGGCCATCCGCTGCAGGCCCACGTCACCAACCTCGACGCCTCGCCCTACGTCGGGCGCCTGGCGCTGTGTCGCGTGCGCCACGGCAGCGTGCGCCGCGGGCAGCCGATCGCCTGGTGTCGCACCGACGGATCGGTGCGGCGCGCCACCGTGTCGGAGCTGTACGTCACCGAGGCGCTGGACCGCGTGGAGGCCCAGGAGGCTGGCCCCGGCGAGCTGATCGCCATCGCAGGCCTGGCCGAGGTGACGATCGGCGAGACCCTGGCCGACCCCGAGGACCCCCGACCGCTGCCGGTCATCACCGTGGACGAGCCCTCCATCGCCGTGACCGTCGGCATCAACACCTCCCCCCTGGCCGGCCAGGACGGCAGCAGGCTCACCGCCCGCCAGGTCCGCGCGCGCCTCGACCAGGAGCTGGTGGGCAACGTGTCGCTGCGCGTCAACGAGACCGAGCGACCGGACGCCTGGGAGGTCCAGGGCCGCGGCGAGCTGCAGCTCGCGGTGCTGGTGGAGATGATGCGCCGCGAGGGCTTCGAGCTGACCGTGAGCCAGCCGCGGGTGCTGACCCGCGAGATCGACGGCGTCACCCACGAGCCGGTCGAGCGCCTGTCGATCGACGTGCCCGAGGAGTACGTCGGCGTGGTCACCCAGCTGCTCGCCTTGCGCAAGGGCGCCATGGACCAGATGGTCAATCACGGGACCGGGTGGGTGCGCATGGAGTACCGCGTGCCCGCGCGCGGGCTGATCGGCTTTCGCACCGAGTTCCTCACCGAGACGCGCGGCACCGGCCTGGCCCACCACGTCTTCGACGGCTGGGCGCCGTGGGCGGGCGAGCTGCGCACTCGCACCACCGGCGCGCTGGTGGCCGACCGCCGCGGCGTCGCCGCGCAGTTCGCGCTGATGAACCTGCAGGAACGCGGCACGCTGCTGGTCGGCCCCGGCGAAGAGGTCTACGAGGGGATGATCGTGGGCGAGAACGCGCGCGCCGACGACCTCGACGTCAATGCCACCAAGGAGAAGCACCTCACCAACATCCGCTCTTCCACCGCCGACGTGCTCGTGCGCCTGGTGCCCCACCGTCGCCTCTCCCTCGACCAGGCGCTGGAGGCGCTGCGCGAGGACGAGGCCGTCGAGGTCACCCCCAACGCGGTGCGCCTGCGCAAGGTCGATCTCGACCGCAACGCCCGGGTGAAGGCCCAGCGCCGCGCCAAGGCGGGCGCGGCGCCGGCGTGAGCTCGGCGATAGCCGCGCAGGGCCCGCGGTAGCGACCCGCCTGGAGGGGTCTGCGAGGCGTGAGCAGGAGCGTCCACGTCGAACAGCGTGGCGTGGGCGCGCCGCTGGTGCTCGTCCACGGCGTGGGGGCCAGCGGGGAGATCTGGCGCCAAGCGATGGGAACGCTGGCCCGCAACCGTCAGGTGAGCGCCGCCGACCTGCCCGGCTTCGGGGCCTCGCCGCCCGCCGGCCCGGGCTACGTCCTCGACGCGGTGGCCGAGCGCCTCGGCGAGGGCCTCGCCGAGGCCGGCGTGGCTACACCCTTCGACCTGGTGGGCCACTCGCTCGGCGGCGCGGTCGCGCTGACGCTCGCCCACCGCCACCCCGGCGCGGTGGGCCGGCTTGCCCTCGTCGCCCCCGCCGGTCTCACGCCGCGCCCGGTGGCGGTGGCGGCCGCGGTGAGCGCCCTGGTCTCGATCACCGTCCCGCTGCGCCGCGAGCTGGGCCGCCCGATGGCCGGCCTGCCGCTCGCCCGCCGCCTGCTGCTGGCGGGCACCGCCCACCACGGCGGGCGGTTGCCCGAAGCCGAGGCCCGGGCGCTGATGGAGGCCTCCCGACCCGCCACACGCCTGCGCCAGGGCTTCGCCGCGGCGATGGCCGCCGACCTGCGCGGGCTGCTGGCCGCCCTGCCTGCGCCGGTGGGCTTCCTATGGGGCGAGCGCGACCTGCTCGTCCCCGTCTCCGGGCTGGACGCGGTGCGCGCCGTGCGGCCCGAGGCCCCGACGCGCACGCTGTCGGACACGGGCCACGTGCCCATGGTCGAACGCCCCGAGGACTTCAGCGCCGCGCTCGTCGACGTGCTCGACCGCCTGCCGCCTGCCGGCCGGACGCTTGGCCCTCGGTGAGCGGCTGCTTGCGGCTGGTCGCGCGATCCCGGTCAGCCCAACGCGAAAGGGCCCTCCACCTCGAGGGCCCCCGCGCGCCGGCGTCCATGCCGGCCCGGCGTCCATGCCGGCGACTCGTCCTGGCTTGTGTCGCTACGTGACGATCTGGTGGTTGGCGTGCACGAGGGCGGCAGGGTCTACCTGGGCGCGGATCGCCCGCAGGCGCTCGTGCACACCGGGGGCATACGCCCGGGCCGGATCGATCGGCGCCTCGCAGTTGTTGAGGTAGGCCCCACCGGTGGCCCAGGGAACCATGGCGGTGGTGACGCGCTGCGCATGGGCCCGCCCGGCCGCGGCGCTTGCGGGGTCCCCCGCCATCCCCACGCAGAACAGGCCGAAGGCCGCGTCCAGCTTGGGCAGCGCCCCGTGCTCGGCCGGCATGCGAGCCAGCGCACCGCCGAGCTGGCGCAGCTCGACCCCCATGAGCGGGGAGCCCGAGCCGGGCCCCGCCACCTCGACCAGCGCCTCCACCGCCTCGGAGGGCAGCTCGGCGAGCATCGCGTGGTCGCTGACGGCGGGCACCGGCTGCTCGGGGTCACCGTGCAGGCGGATCAACGCGGTCGCGGGCATGGTCGCGAAGGAGTTGATCTCGGGCCCCAGCTCGGCCAGTGGGCGCAGCGCCTCCTCGGCCTCCCACGCCCCGCCGTCGTAGGCCCCGTCGATCATCACGATCTTGCGGCCGCGCAGCGCGGCGGGGATCTGAGGGAAGGGCGGCAGTTGCCTGATGCGCGCCGAGGTGGTGACCTCGTCGGGCGCGGTGGCCGCCCACTCGCTCCAGCGGGCCAGCACCCGCTCGGACTCGGTCCAATCCCACACCATCGCGCCAGCCTGCACCAGCGCGACCGGGTACAGGGAGAACTCCAGGGCGGTGACCACCCCGAAGTTGCCACCGCCGCCGCGCAGCGCCCAGAAGAGGTCGGGCTCGTGATCGCGGTCGGCGCGCACCAGCGCGCCCTCGGTGGTCACCAGCTCCACCGCGGTGATGCTGTTGGCCTGCAGGCCGTAGCGTCGCGCCAGCCAGCCGATGCCCCCGCCCAGCGAGTAGCCCACCACACCGACGTCGGGCGAGGAGCCCGACAGCGGCGCAAGGCCGTAGCGGGCGGCGGGC
This sequence comes from Solirubrobacteraceae bacterium, assembly GCA_035942615.1. Classification (GTDB taxonomy): domain Bacteria; phylum Actinomycetota; class Thermoleophilia; order Solirubrobacterales; family Solirubrobacteraceae; genus Siliceabacter. The sequence goes on from DASZCY010000142.1 coordinate 13,937, forward strand.
CCGACAACGTCCTGCCACAGCGCGCCGGCGCGCACCCGTGCGCGCCGGCGCTGGGGATCGACCTCCACGCCGCGCATCGAGGAGGTCCGCAGCAGCACCGAGTCCTCGAGCGAACCGAGGGGTCCCGCGTTGTGACCCGTGCCCTGCGGGGCGACGCGCAGTCCGGCCTTCCTGGCCGTGTCGACCACGGCGACCACGTCGTCCTCGTCGACCGCGTACACGACCGCGGCGGGACGCTGGTCGACGGCGAGGTTCCACGCCTGGCGAGCGGCATCCCAGCCCTCGTCGCCGGGCAGGAACACGGCGCCCTTGCAGGTACGCCGCAGCTCTCGCGAATTGGTGGTCAGGGTGATGGTCGACATGTTCCTCCGTGAATCCGTGGTGTCGGCGCGAAGCCTCCCAGCCGGACGGGGGACCGGCGATGGGGCCACCCCGTGTCCCGGGGTGGGGCTGTCCGTACCCCGCGTGCGTCCGCCCCGGCCGAGTCAGGCCTGGAGGAAGGCCAGGACGGCCAGGACGCGACGATGGGCGTCCTCGGTGGCGGGGAGGTCGAGCTTGGCGAAGATGCTCGTCACGTGCTTCTCGACCGCGCGCTCGGTGACCACCAGCTCGCGGGCGATGCCCTGGTTGGTGCGCCCCTGGGCCATGAGGCCCAGCACCTCGCGCTCGCGCGGGGTGAGGCGCAGCAGGGGCTCGTCGGCGCGCCGCCCGCCCAGCAGCCGGCCGACGACGACCGGATCGAGCACCGAGCCTCCCTCCCCCACTTGGCGCACCGCTTCGGTGAACCGCTCCACCTCGGCCACGCGATCCTTGAGCAGATAGCCCACTCCCGCGGCGTCGCCCCCGCCCAGCAGCTCCAGCGCCGGCTCGGTCTCCACGTACTGGGAGAGCACCAGCACCCCCATCCCGGGGAGCTCGCGGCGGATCTGCTGGGCGGCGCGCAGCCCCTCGTCGCTGTGGGTGGGGGGCATGCGGATGTCGGTCACCGCCACCTGGGGGCGGTGCGCGCGGACCTTGCGCAGCAGGTCCTCGCCGTCACCGGCTTGGGCGAGGACCTCGAAGCCGGCGTCCTCGAGCAGGCGCACCAGGCCCTCCCGCAGCAGGACCGAGTCCTCGGCGATGACGACGCGCACAGCGCAACTCTGCCACGCCCCGGGTCAGGGGAGCAGCAAGCTCAGGGCCGGACCGCACAGATCGTGCTTGGCCAGGAAGCCGCGAGCGCCGCTGCTGCGTGCGCGTCCGGGGTACAGCGGATCGTCGGAGCTTGAGCAGACCACCACCGCGGGCGCATCGCCGTGGGCGGTCATGCGCTGGGCCACCGCGAAGCCGTCGGTGTCGGGGAGGCGCACGTCGACCAACACCACGTCGGGACGCAGGGTCCGCTCGGCGCTCAGGGCCGCGCTTCCGTCGGGCACCTCGCCGATCACGTCGAAGCCGTCGGACTCCAGGAGCTGACGCGCCGTGCTGCGAAAGGTCGGGTGGTCGTCGACGATGAGGATGGTGGAGCGCACACCGGGATGATCCGCGGCGCATCGCCATCGGGCAATACGGCTGGCCACACCCTCGCACGCCGGATGGCCTCCTTTCGCGGTGCTCACCTCAGAGGAAAAGGGTCGCGCAGCCCCCAAGGAGGAGCGCGCTGAGCGCCGTGCCGACGATGCCCAGCACCACACCGGCTGTCGCCTGGGTGTTACCGCCCGCGCCCGGCTGGCGGCGGGCCCTGCGACCGAGGCCCCAGGCCGTCGCCGAGAGAGGCAGCGCGAGGAACGCCAACAAGCCGAAGGAGACCAGGAGCAGCGAGAGGCCGACAACGCCCAGGACCAGCGACGCGATAGCCAGCGTGGAGTCGCCGGGCTCGGTTCGGACGGACGGGCTGGAGGTCGCCGGCAACCCCCGCATCGAGAAGGCCAGCTCACGATCGGTGCGCGCGCTCCACACCTCACTCGAGCGCTCATCGAACTCGCCAGCGTCCAGCCGTCCGGCGAGCCAATGCTCGCGCAGGAGACCGGCCGCCTGCTCGCGCTCGGCGTCCGAGACCCGCACCGCCGGACGCTGTGACGGGCTTTCCGGGGCGTTCCATTGGGTCATGTCACCCTCATCGGCTCGGGCCTCGTCGTGTGACTGTGACACTCGTCGGGAGCCTGGTCAAGGTGCTCGCGGCGTCTCGGACCGGCGGTGACGATGACCGTGGCGCCCTCTCTGCGCCGCCGGTTGGCCCCCAAAAGCTCGGTGGTTGCTTCCCGGCGAGGGGGCGGGAGCGATAGTCTTCGCGCCCGCCCGGACGGCGCTCAGGAACAGTGCGACGGACGCTCACCAACCGGATTACGACACGGGTCGTGGCGCTGAGCGCCACGGTGGCCGTGGTGCTCGGCACCGTTCTCGTTGTGCTCATCGTCGCCGTCGCCGGCCAGCGCGACGCCGCGCGGGCCGCCTTCCGCTCCCAGGAGGCGCTCACCACGGGAAGCCAGCTCGAAGCCTCGCTGGTGACCATCGAGAATGCGCTGCGCGGCTATGTGGCCAGCGGGCGCGAGCGCTTCCTCGAGCCGGCCGACCGGGCGCTGGGCGAGTACCGACGCGAGGTCGATCGCCTGCGTGGCCTGGTCTCCGACGATCCCCGCCAGCGAGCGCAGGTGAGCGCCCTCGGTGCACAGATCGACGATTACGTCGCCCTGTGGGCCCAGCCGCTCATCGGGCTCGCGCGCGAGCAGCCCGAGGCGGCGCGCAGCGTGGTGGTCACCAGGGCCGGGGCCGGGCGCCTCACGGCCATCCGGGCGCAGTTCGACGAGCTGTTCACCCGCGAGCGGGCGGTCACCCGCGCCCGCGAGCGCCGCGCCGAGGCGCGCTCCTCGCTGGCCATCGGGTTGGGGGTGGGCGGGCTGGTGACGGTGTTGGCGGTCACCACCGCAGTGGCGGTGCACCTGCGCCGGTCCGTGGTGGCGCCGGTGCGCACGGTCGCCGCGGCGAGCGGTCGACTGGCCGCCGGAGAGCTGTCGACCCGCGTGCCGACCACCCGCGCCGACGAGCTGGGCGACCTGGCCCGGGCCTTCAACGCGATGGCCGGCTCCCTGCAGGAGGGCCAGGCCGAGCTGGCCGCGCGCAGCGCCCAACTCGAGCGGTCCAACGCCGAGCTGCAGCGCTCCAACCGGGAGCTCGAGCAGTTCGCCTCGGTCACCTCCCACGACCTCCAGGCCCCCCTGGTGACCATCTCCATGTACGCCGAGCTGCTCGAGCGCCGCCACGCGGCCGACCTGCGCGACGACACCGCGCTGTTGGACGGCATCCGGGGCGCCACCCAACAGGCGCGTGGGCTCATCAAGGCCCTGCTGGAGTACTCGCGCGCCGGTCGGGGCGAGGCCACCCTGGTCGACGTGGACTCCGCGGAGATCGTCGAGCAGGCGCTGAGCAGCCTGGCCGGGGCCGTCCGCGACTCCGCCGCACGCATCAGCGTCGGTCCCTTGCCCGTGGTACGCGCCGACCGGGCCGGGCTGTGCCGGGTGGTGCAGAACCTCGTGGCCAACGCGGTCAAGTTCAGGGGCCCCGAGCCGCCGGAGGTGGAGATCGGCGCCGCGCCCGAGGGGACGGGCTGGCGGCTGTGGGTTCGCGATCACGGCATCGGGATGGATCCCCGCCACGCGCAGCGGATCTTCGAGCCCTTCCAGCGCCTGCACGGCGAGGATGCCTACGAGGGCACCGGCATCGGCCTGGCGGTCTGCGAGCGCATCATCGCCCAGCACGGGGGGCGGATCTGGGTGGACAGCCAACCCGGTGCGGGCGCCACCTTCTCGTTCACGCTGGCCGCCGCCGCTTCCCGCGCCGACGTGAGCGCCGACGCCGCTCCGCCGCCCGTCGGGGCAGGGGCATAGTCCCGGTGGCCCGCGCCGCCGCCGCGCTGCTCGCGCTGCTGGCGCTGCTGGCCCTTGGCGCCTGCGGCGGCGGAGCGAGCGCATCGGACGCCGCGAAGGCGGAAGCCCCCACCATCCGCATCGGCACCAAGAACTTCACCGAGCAGTACCTGCTCGGTGAGCTGTACGCCCAGGCGCTGAAGGCCGAAGGCTTTCGCGTGCAGCTCAAGCCCGATCTGGGCAGCTCTGAGATCGTCCACCGGGCGCTGGCCTCTGGCGCCCTGGATCTGTATCCGGAGTACGTCGGGGTGCTGCTGTCGGAGATCGCGGGCGTGCGCGAGCGCCCACGCCGCCCGCGCGCGGCCGAGCGCCTGGCACGCCGCCTCGAGCAGGGTCTCGGCCTCGCGCTGTTGCGCACCACCCCCTTCAGCGATGCCAACGCGCTGGCCGTCCTCCCCCGCGACGCCCGCCGGCTGGGGTTGCGCACCATCGCCGACCTGCGACGCGTCCCCGGCGGCGCGCGCATCGGTGCACCTCCGGAGTTCGCCAGCCGCTTCGAGGGCCTGCTCGGCCTGGCCGAACTCTACGGGCTGGAGGACCTGCGCGCGACGGCGCTGCCCATCGGGGAGCAGTACGACGCCCTCGACGAGGACCGGGTCGACGCGGCCGCGGTCTTCACGACGGACGGGCGGCTGGCCGACGGCGGCTACGTCCTGCTCGACGATCCCCGCGGGGTCTTTGCCACCCAGCACGCCGCGCCGGTGGTCCGCCAGGCCGTGCTGCGTGTCCACGGCCGGCGCCTGGCCGCCACCCTGGACGCGGTGAGCGCACGGCTGACCACCTCGGTCATGCGGGACATGAACGCCGCAGTCGACCTGCGCGGGGAGCAGCCAGGGACGGTGGCCGACCGCTTTCTGCGCGCGAACGGGCTGAAGTAGCCGGGAGGCCGAGCTAGCCGGCGAGCAGGGCATGCGGCCCCTCGCGCCCAGCGGTGAGCACGAGCGCCGTCCAGTCCTCGGTGACCTCCAGGCGCGCCAGGAGCGCGAAGAGCTGGACGAGCATGCGCCCCGTCGCCAGGTCCTCGGCCACCGGCGCCGCACGGGCGCCCAGAGCAGCCAGCTCCCCCACCGCGGCGCGTCCGCGCTCGGCGAGGTCTGCGAGCATGGCGGCGTCCAGGCCCACGGGGCCGGTGAGCAGGGCACCGAGCAGCTCGCGCAGCAGCGCGTGGGCGGCGCGCGCGGACTGCTCGGGAAGCAGGCCCAGCCGGCCCAGCGCCGCGGCGAAGGCGCTCGCGTCGTCCTCGCGCAGCGCCTGCAGCGCATCGAGGCCCCCGTCGAGGCGGTCGCGGTCGACGCGCACGGCCGCGCCCGCCCCCCGCACGACGGTCGTCCCGTCGGGTCCCTGAAGGACCTGATCGGCGCGGGGATCGACGAGCACCAGGCCGAGCATGCGCGGCAGGCCCGCGTACACGGCGACCAGACGGCGGGCGAGGAGGGCACGGTCCATGGCCAGAGCCTGCGCCCGAGTGCCCCCCGCGCTCGCGGCGAGGTCCTCCGCGAGCGTCGTCCCCTCCACGTGCGCGGCGACGAGAACCTCCGGCCGGGTGAGCTCGGCGTCCACCGCCGGAGCCGTCACGCCGGGCAGGCGGCGCAGCGCGCGGGCGACGCGCTGCTGGTTTTCGCCCGCGTGCTCGAGATCGAGCTCGTCGAGGGCCATGGTGCGCAGCGCGCCCAGCAGCACAGCCGCGTCCAGCGCGGGGAAGGCGGCGCGCAGGGGAGGGCCCAGCGCCTCCAGCACCGCGAGGTCGTTGCGCACCGCGGTCTCCAGGCCCGGGCGCAGCACCTCGAGCACCACGGGCTCGCCCTGGACCACGGCGCGGTGCACCTGCGCCGTGGGGCCCACCATCAGCGGCTCGAGATCGAGGTCGTCCAGCACCCGCTCGGGACCCCGCCCCCAGGCGGCGCGCAGGGCACTCGTGACCACGTCGGGGGCCAGCGGGCGGCAGACCTCTTTGACGGCCGCCTCCAGGCGCGCGACGGTCTGTGCTCGCGCATCGGCCGGCACCATCCCGGGCGTCACGATCCCCGCCACCCGGGCGAGCATCACCCGCGTGACCTGCGAGCGGCGCACGAGCTGGGCACCCGCATCGCGCAGGGCGGCGAGCGTGGACGGCGGAGAGGGTCGTGCGGACACGAGGGCCAGGCTACGGTGCAGCGCCGTCAGCCCACCAGCGGCAGCCCGCGCTGGTCCTCCAGAGCGTCGAGCCCTCGCTGCATCTCGGCGGTCACCCGCGCGTACACCCGCGCCGGGTCGGCGTCGCGCCCGAAGCGCGCGCGCACGTCGATCGGCGGCAGCACCCGCACGGTGATCTTGGCCGGCAGCGGCACGCGTCCGGGGAAGTCGAGCACGTTGAGGCCGAAGGGTGGCCCGATCGAGACAGGGAGCACCTTGACGCGGGCGAGGCGGTCGAGGCCGAGCAGGCGTGCCGCCCGGCGCCCGCGCGTGAGAAACAGCGCGGTCTCCTGCCCGCCGCTGGCCACCACCGGCACGATCGGCACCGCCTGCTCGAGGGCCAAGCGCACGAATCCCTGGCGGCCGGCGAAGTCGATCCGCCCGGCTTCCCAGGACGGGCGGAAGGTCTCGTGGTCCCCGCCCGGGTAGACGAGCACGGGCGCGCCACGCTCGATCGCCGCGCGGGCGTTGTCGTGGGAGGCCGCGACCGTGCCGTAGCGGCGCAGGCCGCCTAGGCCGGGCGTGCGTGCGATCAGGTCGTGGGCGAGCTGATGGAAGCGCCGGTGAGGGCCGAAGCGCTCGTAGAAGGCGATCGAGAACACGAAGGTGTCGACGATGTACAGGCCGCCCGAGTGGTTGCCCACCAGCAGCGCCGGTCCGTCTGTGGGGATGTGCTCCAGACCGCGTACCTCGGGGCGGAAGTACGCTCCGAGGGCGGCGCTCAGGATCGGCAGCGTGCGACCGATGTGCTCGGGGTCCCAGGCGTCCACACCATCCCCGGGCAGCCCGTGGACGAGCGCCGACGCGTCGCCCAGCGCAGCGTTGCACAACTCCAGCAGGCCGTCGAGCGGACCAGGTGCGCGGCGGGCGAGGGGACGCAGCGGGTTGAGGGCGGCCACGGTCGCGGTCTACCCGCCCGGAACGCCACCGGCGCGCTAGGGGCATGTGTCGCCCTCGCGACTTGGGGGCCCGCCTCCCACGGCTCGCTGCGCTCGCCCCCATGTGGCCGCCTCCGGCACCCTAGTCGTCCTTGGGCGCCGTACGGAAGACGATCTTCTTCAGCTCCCCGACCGACTGGCCGCCCAGACGCAACGCGGTCTCGAAGCCCTCGCCCCCAAGCTCGCCGGCGTCCAGGGCGCGGCGCAGCTCGTTGAGCGCCGCACGGTCCTCGTCGGCAACGCCCTCGCGCCCGGTCTCCAGCAGGATCAGGTGGCGCGGGCGCCGTTCTCCCGCGGCCAGGCGCACGAAGCGCTCGCGCTCGGCGGGATCCAGGCCGGCGGCGGTCACCACCACGCTGGCGCGGGCCCGCAGGCGCTTGAGGATGGCCGCCTCGAGCACCTCGTTCGCCCGCGCGTCGATCTCGGCCTCGGCCACGTGGCCGGCCAGCAGTCCGCGCACGCGGCCCAGGGACAGCAGGGCGGACTTGTCCTCGATCACCCGCTGAGCGAAGCGCTCGCGCTCGGAGGGCGACGCGCTGACGATCAACAGCAGGCTGCCGGGCGCGTAGCGCAGGCGGTCGGAGGCGCGCAGCACCCGGCCGCGCACTCCGATGTCGGGCAGGCGGGGCGGTCCGCCGCCCGGACGGGGGCGATCCGACGACCATCCTCCACGTTCGTCGTCGGAGATCTTGACGCTGCGCGAGGAGGAGGGCGTGGACATGCCCTCCATTCTGCCCTACGGCCTGGCGATGCCCGCCTCGCGGCGGGCCTGCGCCCAGGTGACCAGCCGCTTGCGCTCCTCGTCGTAGAGCTTGAGGCGCACGGCGCGCAGGCCGTCCCACAGGGAGAGCACGGGGACGGAGTGGAAGACCGGGTTGTCGTCGTGGGCGCGCTGGAGGTTGTAGTTCGGCACGCGGGCACTGAGGTGATGCACGTGGTGCAGGCCGATGTTGCCGGTGAAGAACTGCAGGACCTTGGGCAGCCTGAGGTAGGAGCTGCCGCGCAGCGCCGCGTCCGCGTAGCTCCAAGCGGTCGAGTTCTCCCAGTAGACGTCCTCGAACTGGTGCTGGACGTAGAACAGAAAGACGCCCGCCGACCCGGCCAGCACGACGGTGGGCAGCTGCAGCAGGAGGTATTCCTTCCACCCGATCAGCAGGCACAGGCCGGCGACCATCAACACGACGGCCACGTTGGTCAGCAGCGTGCTGTTGCGCACACGGGGGCGCATCCCGGGATAGGCCAGGCGCGGCTGGATGACCAGCGACCAGATCGGCCCGAGGCCGAACATCACGAGGGGATTGCGAAAGAGGCGGTAGCCCAGCCGGCCCCAGCGGCCCTTGGCGCGGTACTCGGCCACGGTGAGAGTGGGCAGGTCGCCGTCCCCACGGCGGTCGAGGTCGCCGGCGCTGGCGTGGTGCATCTGGTGACTGTGCTTCCAGCTGCCGTAGGGATTGAAGAGCAGGAGGCCCAGGACGCGCCCGAGCCACGTGTTGGCCCGCCTGGAGCCCGTGAACGAGCCGTGCGTGCAGTCGTGGAAGATGATGAAGGTGCGCAGCAGAAAGCCGGAGGCGGGCACGGCGATGGCCAGCACGAGCAGGTAGGAGACGTCCAGGGCGAGGTACATCGCCACGCACAGCGCGAGGTAGGGAACCACCGAGGTGAGCAGGTCCAGCACGCTGCGCCGCAGGCGGGGCTGCTCGTAGGGCGTGAGCATCTCGCGCCAGAACGGGCGCCCGGCGGGCGCCTGCGGTCCGCCCGCAGCGGCCCGTGGCCCAGAGGCGGCGAGAGTAGGGGTTGCTACGTCGCTCATGGGCTCCTCCCGGTCGGGTCCGAGAACAGTAGCGGTTGGCTGCGCACGGCACGTCGTCACGCTCGAGGGCGCCGGGAGGGACGCAGCGCTCATGGATGGCGCGCGAGGCGCCGATAGTGCGCCCATGGGGCGTATCGCTGCCCTCCGCGCGCCCGCACGGATCGGCGCCGTCAGGAACGACGACACGGGGCTCAAGGCCAGGGCATTGGCCGGCCTGTTCGCGGCCGGGGCG
>DASZCY010000143.1:0-9796 GCA_035942615.1 Solirubrobacteraceae bacterium
GCCTCGAGCTCGTCGGCGACGCGGTCGTGGCGCTCCTCGGCACCGGCAGCACGCGCGGCGGCCTCGTCGCCCAGGCGGCGCAGGCGGTTGACCTCGCGAGCGAGGCGGACATGCTGACCGGCCGCCGCACCGCCGGCGTCCTCGAGATCGGGGGCCGGAAGGTCGAGCAGCAGCCGCCGCCCCACGGCGAGCGCGAAGTTTCCGGTGTCCAGGGTGGCCAGTGGCACCGCGTAGGCGGCGCGCCACCGGGGCGCCTCGGGTCCCGCCGTCGCGCCGCCGCCGGCCACGGGCAGCACCTCCGTCACCGCGCCGGAGCGGTCCTCGACGACGAGCCGCGGACGGCCGATGCCCAACTGCGTCGTGCTCGAGAAGCGTCCTTCGAGCTCGAGCACGGCGGCGTCCTCGCCTGCGGGCACCGCACGAAAGCGCAACAGCTCGAAGGCGGGTCGGGTGGAGGGCAATCCGGGTGCGACGTTCATGGCCGGGGGCTACCCCGTCCCGGGCGGGTCCGCCCGCCGATCGGGGCCCGGGGAGCCGCCCTCGTCGGCCAGGGTGTCGAAGGCCTCGGTGCGCTCGCCCTCGTCCTCGCCGGCGGGCCCGACGGGCTCGGTCGGGGAGCCCTCGGGCTCGCGCTCACCCCCGGGCAGGGACCACCGCGGCGCGCGTGGCTCGCCGGCAGACTCGCGCTGGTCGGGCCCCTCGCGACGGTCGACCGCCGGCACGCGCTGGCGGCGGTCTCGGCCACCGAAGTCGATGGTCACCGAGATGCTCGCCGCGGCGAGCGCGCCACCGGCGGCCATGGCCAGCGTGGCCGCCAGCGCCAGCCACGCCCCGACCTGGTGGGTGTCGCCGTCAACGCCGGGCGGTGGGTCGATGAGCTGGCTGCTCACCAGCACCAGGGCCGCCCCGCTGGCCAGCGATGCCCAGCGCGCGGGCTCGCCCCCGGGGGGGCGCACGGCGCCGACGAGCGCCGCGATCGCCAGCGCGGCGAGGACGAGGTCGATCAGCTCGAAGGCTGACCAGGCGTTGGCGCCGGGGCTGTACCAATCGAGGAAGAGGCTGACCAGCAGCAGGGCGGCGCCCGCCGCCACCAGACCGTCGCCCACGTCGATCTTCTGGCGCAAGGATCCTCCGGTTCTCTGCGGGGGGACGGCCTCAGCCTAGCTCCGACGGCATGGGCGAACCACCTCGCGATGGTGAACTTCGCCACTGGACGAGCGCGCCACGAGAGCCGCGCGGGCTCACTCAGCGGTTGTCGAGGACCTCGCCGGTGTCGGGATCGACCCGGGTGTCCGCGGGCTCGTCGAGCACCTGCACGCGCAGTCTGCCCCTGGGCACGCTGCCGTCGGCCAGCCGGGCCCTGGCGCGCCCCTCCAGCTGCGCCGAAACGCGGTAGCGCAGATCCCAGGTGCCCGGCTGGATGGGGACGACGTACCACTCGAACGTCCGGCGCTGGCCGGGGCCCAGGCGGCCCAGGGCCCAGGTGTCGGCGTAGGCGGTGGTGCCCCCGGTCGGCTCCTGGTCGACGATCCACACCGGCCGCGAGGGGTCGGTGGTGCCACTGCCCCCAGGTTCCTGCTCGAAGCCCGTGAGGGTGACCGCGACGTTGGGGATCGTGCGCCGGCCGGGGTTGCGGACCTCGAGGCGCAACGTGGAGGGCTGGGCCAGCCGCTGGCGCTGGGGGAACTCGGGCGCGGAGACCTCCACCTCGTAGGTGGTCACGCGCTCGTCGGCGTCCTGGCGCTGGCTGGCGCCGCAAGACGCGAGGCCCGAGGCGGCGAGCGCGGCGAGCGCCGTCGCCTGCGCTCGGCGGCCGCCAGACTCCGAGGATTTCCACACAGCGGCGCGAACGTACCACAGCGCAAACGCCTGCCCTGCCGGTCGGCGCACCGCGCGAGGGTGTCCCTTACGCTGCCGCGATGTGGGCGTCCGCGGCGCCCTACGTTAGGCGCTTAGGAGAGACTGACAGTGGCCGTTCGCAGCATCGCCGATCGGGCGTTCCTCCCGACCAAGAGCGCTCTCGAGGAGGTGGGGGAGATGATGATCCTCACCGGCAAGACGGTCATGTCCGCGCTGCGCCCGCCCTACCCCTACGGCGGCGAGTTCGTCAACCAGTTTCTCTTCGCGCTCAAGCTGTGCTGGTTCCCGCTGCTGGTCTCCACGATCGCCTTCGGCTACGGGGCGCCCGGCCTGCAGGCCGCCAACTTCCTGGTCCTGTTCGGCGCGCTTGACCGGCTGGGCGGCTTCTTCGTGCTGGCCTCCATCCGCGAGTTCGCCCCCTTCGTCACCGCGATCGTGCTCGCGGGCGTCGCCGGAACCGCGATCACCGCCGATCTGGGCGCGCGCAAGATCCGCGAGGAGCTGGACGCCCTGCAGGTGCTCGGCGTCGACCCCATCAAGAACCTCGTCGTGCCGCGCTTTCTGTCGCTCATGCTGGTCACGGGGCTGTTCAACATCTACGCGCTGCTGTTTGGCATCTTCGGCGGCATCCTGGCCACGCTCACCTACGGGGCGCCGCTGGACCCGTTCTGGGCCACCTTCTTCACGAACGCCTCCACGACCGACCTGTGGGGCTCGGTGCTCAAGACGACGCTGTTCGGCGCCATCATCGCCATCGTCTGCTGTTACAAGGGCATGACCGCCTCGGGCGGGGCGGAGGGGGTGGGCCGCGCGGTGAACCAGGCCGTGGTCATCGCCTTTCTCGGGGCGTTCGCCTTCAACTACGTCTTCACCCAGACGCTGCTGGCCACCCATCCCGAGCTCACGGTGATCCGCTGATGGGATGGCTCGCCCTCCCGCGGGAGTGGCTGGAGAACTTCGGCGTCATCACCAAGTTCTGCGGGCGCGTCGTCGGGCAGGTCTACTCGCTGCGCGTGCTCAAGTTCTTCGGGGAGGCGCTGCGTCAGGCCGGGGTGCTCATCGGCTCCTCGGCCATCGTCATCTGGGGCTTGGTGTTCCTCATCGGCCTGCAGTGCGGGATCGAAGGCGCCTACTTCAACCGCTCGGTGGGCGCGCCCGCCTACGCGGGGGTGTTCTCGGCGTGGTGCGACCTGCGCGAGCTGATCCCCTACGCGTTCGGCTACATGATGGCCGCCAAGGTGGGCACGGGATTCGTGGCCGAGCTGGGCTCCATGCGCATCTCCGACGAGATCGACGCGCTGGAGGTCATGGGCATCGACTCCATGCTGTTCTTGTGCGCCACGCGCATGCTGGCCGCGTGGCTGGTGCTGCCCTTCCTGTACATCGTCGCCGTCGGCGCCGGCTTCTTCGCCTCCTACCTGGCGGTGGTCCAGCAGATAGGCGAGGTCTCCTCCGGGGGGTACTTCCTCATCTTCTGGATGTTCCAGAATCCCCCCGACCTGCTCTACAGCCTCATCAAGGGCATGGCCATGGCCACCGTCATCGTCCTGGTGGGCTGCTACTACGGCTACAACGCCCGCGGCGGACCGGTCGGCGTGGGCACGGCAACGGCAAAGTCGATGGTGGCGAACATCGTGCTTGTGCACCTCATCGGCATGCTGGGCACGGCCATCTTCTGGGGGGCCAATCCACGAGCTCCGATCGGAGGTTGACCTTGGCGCGGATGCCCACCTTCGGCCGGCGCGACGACGACGACCACGAGCCACGCGAGCAGGCCACCGACGGCCATGGCGGCAGCGACGCGCAGGAACGCCGGGCCATGGAGCCGCTGCGTCCCGAGGAACTGGAGACGACGACACCCCGCGGCGGCTGGGCGCGCGCCGACGAGGAACCGGACGTGGACGACGCGCGCACGCAGGACGACCTCTGGGGGGTGGAGCCCGCACCCTTCGCCCACGAGGGGGAACCGGCGACGGTGGACGGCGGGGACGACGACGGGTCCGTGCGCGCACTGGAGAAGGACGCCCCGCGCGTGTCGGTGGTCTCCGAGCCGGATGCGCACGGGCATGGCGACGACGACGAGTACCAGTGGCACACCGCCGCGAAGCGTCCCAGCGGCGCCCGGGACGCGGTCGAGTTCGTCGACACCCACAAGGCCTTTGGGCGCAACCGCATCCTGCGCGGCCTGAACATGGGCCTGCCCGAGGGCAAGATCTCGATGATCCTCGGCCCTTCGGGCACCGGAAAGTCGGTGTGCATCAAGCACATGGTCGGGCTGCTGTACCCCGACGAGGGTGACGTGCTCGTGCACGGCGAGTCGGTGCCCAACATGCGCGACGAGGACCTGTTCGACATGCGCAAGAAGTTCGGCGTGCTGTTCCAGGACGGTGCGCTGTTCGGCTCGATGAACGTCTTTGACAACACCGCCTTCCCGCTGCGCCAGCACACGGAGAAGGGCGAGGAGGAGGTCGCCGAGATCGTCAACCGGCGCCTGGCCGAGGTCGGCCTGGGCAACGCGGGCGACAAGATGCCCAACGAGCTGTCGGGCGGGATGCGCAAGCGTGCCGGCTTCGCGCGCGCGCTCGTGCTGGAGCCGGACATCGTGCTCTTCGACGAGCCCGACTCGGGGCTGGATCCGGTGCGCACCGCCCTGCTGGGCGAGCTCATCCAGGAGATCCACGAGGACATGATGAGCGACGCGGAGCGCAACGGCACCAGGCCGCCCGCGTTCACGCTGATCACCCACGACATCATGACCGCCCGTCGGGTGGCCGAGCACATCTCGGTGCTCTGGAGGGGGCGCATCGTGGAGTCGGGCCCGGCCGAGCAGCTGTTCAACTCCGACAACGCCTTCGTGCGCCAGTTCCTCGCCGGCGAGTCGCAGGGCCCACTGGGTATGGAATAGGGCCCCTATCTGAGCTCAGTAGGCCGACCGGTCGCCGAGGGTTGGTCAGTCGGTCTCGGTGAGGAGGGAGCCGACCAGTATGTCGCTGACGAACCGGGCGAATCGCCCCTGCGACCAGCCGCGCCGCAGGACGAGCAGCTCGTAGAGCTCGACTGAGCTGCACGTCCACAGGACGTCGGTGGCCTGCGATACGGTGACGCCGTCCCGCAGGTAGCCGCGCTCTGCGAGGAAGCGGGCGTGGTGTCGCATGCGTCGCAGCCTGCTCGAATCGGTGTCCTCTAGCAGCCCGGCCATGTCGGGATCGGTGGCAGCGGCCGAGCGCATCAGCAACCGGATCGGTGTGACTTCGGCGGCGACCTCGGCGGTGAGCAGTCCCCAATTGCGCATGATCGTCCGGGGGTCGGTCTCCCGTGCGCGCATCGCGTCGGAGCGATCGTAGGCGCGGACGCCTGCGCTCCCTTCGAGCCCTCGCTCGTAGATGGCTCGGACGAGCCCCGCCTTGCCGCGGAAGGCCTTGTAGATCGTTTCGACGGAAACGCCGGCCTCGCCCGCGATCGCCGCGATCGTGGTGGCTGCGTATCCCTGGTCGAGGAATTGCCGTTGCGCAGCGTCGAGCACCGTCTCGCGGTTGCGGCGGGCCTGGGCTCGACGGCCGCTGGAGTCGTAGCGACGGCTGCTCTTGACTTCGGACGCCATATTAGATACATATACCTGTATCCACTATGGTAAAGCGTAGCGAATGAGGTGGCGGTGGAACAGCACATCATGTCCCGGCGCGATCCCGCGGCGGTGATCGACGCGCTGGTACGCGCGACGAACGAGCACGACCTTGAGTCGCTGGTGGCGTGCTTTCACGCCGACTACGTCAACGAGACGCCGGTGCATCCGCCGCGCGGATTTCGCGGCGACGCGCAGGTGCGCCGAAACTGGAACCAGATCCTGGGCTCCGTGCCCGACCTCCGTGCCGAGGTGCCGCGCCGAGCCGTGGACGGCGACACGGTGTGGACCGAGTGGGACATGTCGGGCACCCGGCAGGACGGCGCAGCGTTCGCCATACGCGGCGTGGTCATCTTCGGCGTCACGGAGGGGAAGATCGCCTCGGCGCGCTTTTATCTGGAGCCGGTCGAGGAGAACAGCGGGAACGTCAACGCGGCGGTCAGCCAGGTCACGGGGAATGCCAGCGCCGACGCCGCGGGGGCCCGGTCGTGATACTCGTCGTCGGCGCCACCGGCCAGCTCGGCGGCTTGATCGCACGGATGCTGCTCGATCGAAGGCAGCCTGTTCGCATCCTCGTGCGCAACGGCTCCTCCTGCGACGCGCTCGCGGCCGCGGGCGCCGAGGCGGTGACCGGCGATTTGAAGGACCCCGACTCGCTGGCCGCGGCCTGCGCCGGCGCGGACGCGATCGTCACCACGGCCAACTCCATCGGCCGGGGCGGCGAGGACACGATCGAGTCCGTCGATCGCGTCGGGAACCGCAACCTCGTGGACGCCTCCGTTGCCGCGGGTGTCAACCGGTACGTGCTCATCTCCTCGCTCGGCGCCGACGCGCAGAGCCCGTCGCCGTTCCTGCGCGCCAAAGGCGAGACCGAGGAACGCCTGCGCGACAGCGGCATGGCGTGGACCGTGCTCCAGCCGAACGTCTTCATGGACATCCTCATCCCCGCCCTCGTCGGCTATCCGACGCTCGCCAACCAGCCGGTGACCCTAGTCGGAGAGGCCCGGCGCCGGCACTCGTTCGTCGCTCGGCGCGACGTCGCCGCCTATGCAGTCGCCGCGCTCGGACGTCAGGAGGCTGAGGGACAGACGCTGCCCATAGCGGGCCCTGAGCCGGTCACGTGGCGTGACATCGTCGCCACGTTTGAGCGCGAGCTCGGCCGCGATCTGCCGGTACACACGATCGCACCCGGCGAGTCCGTCCCCGGGCTGCCCGAGATGGCCAGCCAGCTTCTCGCGACGCTCGAGACCTACGACTCGCCGCTCGACATCACCGAGATCGCCGACACCTACGGCGTGAGGCCAACGACACTCGCTGACTTTGTCCGCGACTTAATCGCGGCAGACCGGGTCGCCGCTCGCCAGAACGCCTGACCTCCGGACACAAGGTGGCGCCGCGCGCGTGGCTCCGCTGCCGGTTGGGATGCCGGCGACGTCACGCTCAAAACACAGGGGGATCCCCGCCGCAGCTCGACCCTGCCCGCCACGGTCGGTGGGGGATGAAGCCCCCTCAAACGCCTTCCCGACGACGCCGACCGGCGGCCATGGCGCTTGGAGAACATGGAAGGCAGTCACGCGACGCTGGGCGGCGCGGCTGTTCCTCGCGCAAAGCAAGAGCGCCGCCTTCGCTACCGCTTCCGTCCAAACCAGTGGGGGATTATCAGTCCAGTGTGTCGCTGAACAGCTCGCGCGTCAGCACGTCGGTCACCCACTCGACCCACGCCTCGTGCGTCCATCCGACGTCGAGCACGAACGCGCGGTATGTCTCGGGACCGGTGAGGACGAACAGCAGGTCCGCCGCGCGCTGCCGCGTCATTCCGCGGCGCAGCGGGGTCTTCGCGGCGAGGGCTTCGCCGAAGCCGTTCATCCCGTCGCGGCGCAGGTCCTCCCACCGCTGGAACACGGCTCCGGCCGGCTCTTGCGCCACGGCGTGGTACACGGGGACGAGCGGTGCGACACGCGCTTCGATGCCGGCGATCCCGGCGACGGCCAGCCCCAGCGCCCGCCGGCCGTCGGGCTCCCGCATGGCTGCGAGTCCGCGCCGGCGCTGGTGAGCGCTGGATCTCTCGCGAAGGGCACTCATGAGAGCGTCGTGGTCGGCTGTTCGTGTCGGCCTTTTCCAGACCCTCGGCTGCAGGGGGAGCGCGAACCGCTGACATTCACGTCTGAGGCGGCGGGTGGGCGCGGCAGAACTCGCGCACGGCCTGGTTGAACTGCTCGGGCTGCTCGAGGTTGCTGACGTGGCCGCAACGGGGGATCACGACGAGCGTCGTGTCCGGGATCGCCTGCTCGAACTGGTGTGCGACGCCGAGCGGTGAGCGCGTGTCGAGCTCGCCCCAGATCAGCAGGGTCGGCACGGCGATGCGGGGTAGCAGGTCACGCTGGTCGGCCTCGGCCATCACCGACAGCTGCGTCTTGAGGCTCTCGGGGCGCACGGCGGCGGCGATCTGCTCGAGCAGCGCGACGAACTCGGCCGGCGGGTCGCCCGCGAACAGCCCCGGCAGGGTGGGATCGAACTCCTCGGCGGGCGCGGCGAGCATCTGACGCGTGCCCGCGACCCGTGCACGCACCTCCTCCTCGGGCAGCGACCCTTTCCAGCCGGCGTAGGTGTCGACGAGAATCAACGTGGCGATGAGCTGGGGATGGTGGCGGTAGAGCTCCTGCGCGACCGTGCCGCCCCAGGACAGGCCGGCGACGTGCGCCGGGCCGAGCGCGAGCGCCTCGATCAGCGCCGCCAGGCAGCGCGCGTAGTCCGCCAGGCCGAAAGCCGCCGGCACATCCGAGGAGCGCCCGGCCCCCGGCTCGTCCCAGGCGACGACCGCGAACTCGTCAGCCAAGGCGGCAAGCTGCGGCCCCCAGACGCGGTGGTCTTCCGCCGCGCCGTGCACGAACACCAGCGGCGGGCCCTCGCCGACGCGCTGGAAGGCGATCTCCAGCCCCCTGGCCGCCTGGACCGTCTCCACCGTCGCCAACCTACACGCACCTCGGCGCCACATGGGCATCACGGGCGCTCGCCACTGCGCCGCACAGGGCCAGCCGCGACGGAGGGGCTTCGCCGCGCCTCTCGTCGTCGCGAAAGCAGAAGCTCGCTGATGCGCTGGTGATAGCTTCCCGGTGCGATCGCTCAGTTCGCTCAACTCACCCGGTTACGAGCCTGCGCCGGCAAGCGCGACGAGCTCATCGCGAAGTTCCTCGAGGTCGTCGACATGCGGCGAGACAACCCCGCGTGCCAGCTGACGCTCGTCAGCTTTTCGCTGGGGGACGACGATGTCGTCTTCCTGACGGAGGTTTGGACGAGCTCCGAGGAGCACGAGCGCGCGCGCCAAAGTCCTGAGGTCCAGGCCTGGCTGCCGACATGCCCTCGCTTGTCGCCGGTCCGCCGGAGACCACGCCGCTCGTCATCGCGGGCGGCAAGGGGGCTAGCCATCACCGCCTAGACGCGCGAACGCTGGCGTGCTGTATCTCGCGCATTGCGATAGCGAACTCACCGGCGCGACGGCTCTCGCAACTCGTCCCTTGCGGAACTCGACGAGACGGCCGCGCTGGCGCTCTTGCCTCGGAGCGGTAGGGGCGTTGGGCGGCCTTGGCCAATCGCGCCGACGCTTATCGCTGCGCCGATGGGAATAGTGAGTCGCTGCCAGGGGCGGATCGCTTGTGGCCGAAGGGGGGCGATCTGGTAGTACGGATCCGGACTGGGTTCACGACGCGAATGCAAGCTCCGCAGATGAGCAGCCACGCAGTCGCGCGATGCTCTCGGCCTCGTCTTTGACGCGCTGCCGTTGCGTTGAGGTGATCGAGGCCAGCGGGTCTACCGTTATCGAGAGCTTCTTGCCGCTCCGGCGCGATCGCCACGTCGCGACCAGCGTGCCGTCGTGCAGGACTGTCCCTGGCGCACCGACCAGTTTCCAGATCTTGGGATGCAGGTTTCGGTCTGGCACAAGCGTTTCGCGATCACGTAGCTGGATGAAGGGATCTCCCGGGGGCAGCAGCCTCAGGCCGCGTGGCTCGGGCGGCGCGCGCAGGAGGTCGAGATCATCGACCAACACCCACGCCTTGCGACCGCCGAAATCCACCTCATGGAGTTCCTCTTCGACGAGAAGCCACCACGATTGCGCGTGAGCGGGGGAGATGCCTATCCAGGAGGCCAGATCCTTGCGCGTCGATGGTCCATAACAGCGCAAGTAGCGACGCGTCAGCTCTGCACGCGCGGCGTCGCGATCGACGCTGGGCAGCCGCTCGCCAACCCATTCCTCGACCAGCACGAACGGCGCGGTGTTGTCCCTGCGAGGCGCGAAACAGATGATCTGCTTGAGCG
>DASZCY010000144.1:0-6513 GCA_035942615.1 Solirubrobacteraceae bacterium
CCTTGATGTCGTCGGTGTCCTTGTCGATCGGCGAGGTCTGGTTGGTGATGAGCGGGATCGTGTCGTCGATCTCGCGTGCGTTGATCAGCGTGGTGGTGAGCATGAGGACCGCGGCGAGCGCCCACACGATCACCACCACCAGGACGATCCCCGGCAGGGCCGGCGCCATCCCGAGCGTTGCGCTTCTCTCCCGGCGTGCCATGGCCTAGCAGGGCCCCGGCATGATGAGGAGGGGAACCGGGACGTCGAGGACCGGTGCCTCGCAGACGCTCGTGAGGTGGTTGTTGACCTCCCTGAGCCCGCCCAGGATCGCCGTCGCGTCGGCCTCGACGGGCGCCAGACCGGCGGGGTTGCCGCCAGGGCCGACGAGGGAGTTGTCCTCGTCGTTGCGGTCGCCGGGCCGCTCGAAGGGCCCACCGTTGATGAACCGCACCCGCCGCCAGATGCCGTTCGTGCCCAGGGCTGTCGCCGACGCGACAGGCTCTGAGACCCTCGACCGCTGGGCGTCCTTGAGCACGTCGTCGATCCGGTCTGCCAGTTGGCGGATGCTCCCCAGCTCGCCCGAGATGTCGAGCAGCCTGGGCGAGACGCCCCGGCGCAGGATGCCCGAGGTCTGCATCAGGCTGGGCGAGATCGTCTGGAGCGTCCCCGAGGTGTTGACCAGCGAGCTCGAGATGGTCTGGAGCCGGCCCGAGGTGTTTACCAGCGAGCTCGAGATGGTGCCGAGCTGGCTGGTGGTGTCCTCAAGCGACGCGTCGGTGTTCTCCAGCGACGCGTCGGTGTCCACCAGCGACGAGTCGATGGCCCCGAGCCTTCCGCGGATCGATCCGAGTTCGCCCAGGATGTCGTTCGCCTGGCCGGGAATGGGCTTCAGCGACGCGTCGATGAGCCGCAGGTTGCGGTTGATGGTCTGGATGGAGTTGGGCAGCGGCTTGGCGTCGCCCTTGATGCCCGTGACCGCCGTGTCGGCCTCGACCAGGTTGTCGTCGATCCCCGACAGGGAGCTGACGATCCCCAGCAGGAACCCGATCACGACCACCACGACGAGCGCGGCGATGGTGATCCAGATCCAGAGCCAGCGGATGAACGTGGGAGCTGTTTCGCGCATCTCTAATCGCCTCTATCGCAGGTTCAGTCCGGGAAGGAGCCGTCTCGTCAGGTCGTCGGTCAGACGCCCGCGGTCCGAGCCCTCGACCAGGGGGAGCAGATCGTCGAGGAGCTTGTCCAGCTCCTTTTGCGTGTCGGGCAGCTCGGCCAGGTCGGTCAGATCGGTCAGGTCGGTCAGGTTGCGCAGCTGGGGCAGGTCGGTCAAGGGGGGCAGCCCGGGAAGGTCGGGCAGCCCGGGCAGCTCCGGCAGCGAGCTGCGCCGCGGCCGCTCCTCGGACTCGTCGTCGCTTGCGGCCCGCTCGGGGGCCCCCAGGGCCCGCCGGAGATCGTCGGGATCCTCGATCAGGACGCTGCGGCGCTGCTCCTGGATCGGCTCGGTCTGGCCCTGGCAGTCGCCGTCGCTGCCGGACTGTCCGTTGAGCTTGCGATCGATGCAGGCGGCGGTCTCGTTCGCCTCTCCCGCCTCGCCGAGGATGTTGGCCGTGTCGCTCTTGATCGCTCCCGCGAGGCCCAGGGTCACGTCGAGGGTCTGGTTGATCAGCCTGAGGTCGTTGTCGATCTCGCGTGCGGTGCCGAGGATCGAGTCCGCCAGGGAGTCGATCCTGGTGGCCCTGGTGTTGATGGTGCCCGCGGTCCGGTTGATGGTCCCGGCCGTCTGGTTGATGGTTCCGGCGCTCTGGCGGATCTCGCCCGCGCTCCGGTTGATGGCGCCCGCGGTCTGGTTGATGCGCCCGGCGCTCTGGTTGATGCGCCCGGCGCTCTGGTTGATGCTGTCGGCGCGGTCGTTGATGGTGACCGCGCTGTCGTTGATGCTGCGGGCCGTCCCGTTGATGCTCACGGCGTTGGAGTTGATGGAGCCGGCGCGCACGTCGATGCCCGTGGCCGTGGCGACGATGCGGCCGAGCCGTGGTTCGAGCGGCTGGGCCGACGCGAGGATCGAGCGAGCCATGGCGTTGGTCCGCCTCAACTGGATGATCGAATCGGTCGCGGTGTTGATCCCGCGTCCGTTGACGGCGATGTTCTGCGCCTTGGCGTTGATCGCCTGCGCTTCCTGGACGGTGCGCGCCAACAGCACTGCGGCGATCCCGACCACTGCCACCACCACCACAAGCACGATCACGCTGGTGAACGTGAAACCTCTCATATGCCTAGCAACGCCTCCCTCACAGAGTCTCCCGAACCGCACCTCAACCACACCGGCGACGGCAGCCTAAGCGTAGGTGCCGCCGACATACAAGCCCGAACCGTCGCAGGCCGCCTCAGGCGCCCTCGGCGCACCGCACCGGGGGCGCTCTCGGCGAGCGTGCTCGAGGCGTTTTGGGCCCCGAGGGCCGACACCCCGCGGCCCCGGCCAAGGGCCCCGGCCAAGATCAGCCGCGCCCGGACGAGCTGAGGGCGAGGTCCGCCTCGGACTCGGAGGAGGAGGCCGCTTCGGCGAGCGCGTCGAGCGCCTGCAGCGCCCGCTCGTAGTCATCGAGGCGGCGGAAGGGCCGCAGCCATGCCCAGCCCTCATGCCGGGCGAGCTCCGTGGTGCGGTCCCGCTCGCCGGAGTCGCGCCGGGGCGGCCGGGCCCGCTCCTCGCCGGCGGACCCACGCGTCTCGCCGACGGCCGACAGGGCCTTGGTGCGCGCCTGCGAGACCTTGTGAGCGGCGATCGCCTCCCCCAGAGACACCACCGGCGCCGCCGGCTGGGTCTCCAGCCCGATGCTCGTCTCCAGCATCTCGCGCAGCGTGCGCAGCTCGCGCTCGCTGGCCGGGCGGGCCATCCGCGCCCCGCCGAAGCGGTCCCATGCGCGGGCGAAGGGACGGCCGATGCGCTTGGACGGCGGGGCCGGGGTGGCGAGGAGGGGACAGACTCCTCCGCGAGCGTTGCCGTCCGCCCCCACGATGATGGAGTCCGTCTGGATTGCCTTGAGCATCGCCCGCCGAGTGGAGAGCGGGAGCCGGTCGATCGCCGCCCGCAACTCCCCTGCCCTTGCCTGCCGTCCCATGTGGATCCTCCGCCTGGTCGCTGACTGGGGCCGCGAGACTAAAGCTCAAGCTCAGCCTTGCACGAGAAGTTTCAGACCAAGGAGAAGTTTCAGACCAAGGGATCGGCGCGGCCGGAGCGAGGCCCGGTATCGTGTGTGCGCGCGGCACGCAGCGGGCCGCCAGTCGCCACGGGAGAGGAGACAGATGGAGGGACGAAAGAGGGACCAGGGCCTGTGGGCCAGCGAGGGGGGGCGGGCAACTCCGACGCCGGCGCCAAGGATGGAGGGCGGCGCGAACGTGGCGCGCACGATCGCACTCGTGCTCGGGCTGAGCTATGTGGCCGCGGGCGTGATCGGCTTCTTCGTGACGGGCTTCACCGGTCCCGTCGTCCTCGATACGAACGATCAGCTTCTGGGCTTCTTCGACCTGAATATCTTCCACAACATCGTCCACGTCGCCATCGGCCTGGGCCTGATCGTCGCGGCCCGGGCGAGTGATGCCACCGTGACCCAGGGGATCGTCATCGGCGTCGGGCTCTTCTACACGGTCGCCGCCCTGCTCGGGTTCCTCAACTACCTGCAGCTCATCTCCATCAACAGCGGCCTGTCGTTTGACAACTTCTTCCACTTGCTCACCGCCGCGGTGCTGGTGATCTTCGGCCTGATCGCCGCGCGCCAGCAGAACGAGAAGATGCGCGAGAGGGAGACGCGGGCGGGCATCCCCGTGCCCGCGGGGGGAAGGCCTGCGCCGATCGAGCAACGCCGCTCCCTGTGGGACAGCGAGGAGACCTACCGGGAGGAGACGTACTAGTTGCCGGGACGAGCGGCGGGCCCCAACCGGTGACGGCTGAGGCTCACGGTCGCCTCTCGCCCCCGGGGCCGCCGCGCCGGTGGATCGCGGCGGGTGTCGCGGCGGCCGTGGTGCTTGGCGCGGGCGTGATGCTGGTCACCCGTGAGCTGACGTCCCCCGCTGCGCCGGTCCCCGCGGCGCCCGCCCCCCCGGCCCGGGCAGCCGACGACGTCGTCCAGTTCGAGGACGCTGCGCGCGGGATCTCCATCGCGTACCCAGCCGACTGGCAGCGCCTCCCCTCGTCTGATCCCGAGGTGCGGCTGCTGGCCGAGGGCGGCGGGTCCTCGATGCTGGTGCGCACGGCCGACCTGGGCATCACGGTCGGGCCGCAGGATCTCGACCCCGCCAAGAAGATCACCGACGGGCTGGTGCGTGCCGTGGCAGGGATGGAGCTCCTGCGCCCGCCCAGGCAGGTGTCGCTTGCCGGACTTCCGGGGTATCTGTACCTCTACACGTTCCCGGACGCCGCCACCCTCCAACAAGGAGCCCATGCCCACTACTTCCTCTTCCGCGGTCAGACGATGATCTCCGTCGTCTTCCAGACGGTGCCCTCGCAGCGCTTCGCGGAGCGAGCGCCGGGATTCGACCGCATCGCAGAGACCCTGCGGGTGACGGAGGGGACGGGGTGATGGGAGACGCCATGGGCGACGGCACTGGGGACGTTCATGAAAACGGGGCCGCCCTGCGCCGCCTGGTCCACGAGGTGCACTCGCTCGAACTGGGCCAGCGCACGAGCCTCGAGGAAGGCCGGCTCACCGTTTCCGAGGACGAGGCCACGTCGCTGCTGCGCGACCCGGCGCTCGCCGAGGTGCGCCTGGCCTGCGCCTCCCCCGGCGAGTCCGTGCGCATCGTCAACGTCCTCGACGCCGTCCAGCCCTGCACCAAGGGCGCGGGCGGAGGTGGCGTCTTCCCGGGCTTCGTGGGCCCCGCGGTGCCCCCGGGCCGGGGCGAGACCCACATCCTCCGCGGCGCCGCGGTGCTGACCGCGGGCCACCTCCCGCGCGCGCAGGAGGCGGTGATCGACATGGACCCGCCCGAGGAGGGGCGGTCCCCCCTGTCGCAGACCCACAACCTCGTGGTCGAGTTCGACCCGGCCTCCGACGCCGAGTGGGAGGACGTCGATGCGGCGCTGCGCCGCGGGCTGCTGCGCCTGGCCGTGCACCTCGCCGACGCCGCGCTGGAGGTCGAGCCCGACGCCGTCGAGGAGCTCGGAGACCCGGCCGCCCAGTCTTCCGACGGCCTGCCGCGCGTGGCCGTGGTGACCAACATCCAGACCCAGGGGCGCTTCAAAGATGTCTTCGTCTACGGGCGCAGCCTCTCGGGGGGCCTGGGCACGCTCCTGTCGCCCAACGAGCTGGACGACGGCGCCGTGGTCAGCGGGCAGTACGGGCACCCGGCGCTCAAGAACCCCACCTACATGCACCAGACCAACCCGGCGCTGGCCGCGGTGCGCGAGAGCGAGGAGGTGCACCTCGCGGCCTTCGTGCTCTGCCCCGAGCCCATCGACCAGAACCTCAAGGAGCTGGTCTCCGCCCACGCCGCACGCCTGTGCGCGACGGTCGGGGTGGAGGGGGCCATCCTCACCAAGGAGGGCGGTGGCAACGCCGACGCCGACGTGACCCTCAAGATGGACCGCCTCGAGGAGCTGGGCATCGCCACCGTGGGCATCCTTCCCGAGATGGCCGGGCGCGCCGGCACCGGGCCGCCGCTGGTGGTGCCCCCGACCAAGGCCACGGCGATGGTGAGCACCGGCAACTACGACCAGCTCATCACGCTGCCCGCGTGCGAGCGGTCCCTGGGCGGCGAGCGGATCGAGCTGCTCGACCGCCCCGCCACCGACGAGCTGGAGCTGCCGATGGCCGTCATCTTCTGTGCGTTGAGCCCGCTGGGCTGGGGTAGGTTGACCTGCCACGAGGAGCTGGCCTGATGCGCATCGCCCACTACATCAACCAGTTCTTCGCCGGCGTGGGCGGCGAGGAGGAGGCGGGCACGGAACCCCAGCTGCGCGAGGGGGCCGTGGGGCCCGGCAAGCGCCTGCAGGCGCTGCTGGGCGACGACCACGAGATCGTGGCCACCCTGGTCTGCGGCGACGACCACGCCGCCGGCCACCCCGAGTTCGCCGCCGAGCTGGTCGGCCAGGCGCGCGAGGCGGGCGCCGAGCTGGTGATCGCCGGGCCGGCCTTCACCAGCGGGCGCTACGGCCTGGCCTGTGCGCGCGTGGTGAGAGCCGCCGCCGAGGCCGGCCTCCCGGCGCTGGCCGCGATGCACGGCGACAATCCCGGCGTGGACGAGATCGAGGGCATACCGGTGGTGGCCAGCGGCGAGAACGCCCGCACCATGCGTGACTCCGTCGAGCGCTTCGCGCAGGCCACGGCCAAGGTCGCCCGCGACGAGGAGCTGACCAGCGAGGACGGGCGCGTCAACCCGGTCCCCCGGCGCAACCGCGTGGCCGACCGCAGCGCCGCCCAGCGCGCCGTAGCGCTCCTGCTCGCCCGCCTGCGCGGCGAGGAGGAGAACAGCGAGATACCGCTGCCGCGCTTCGATCAGGTCACCCCCGCCGCCCCGGTGGAGGACCCCACGCAGGCC
>DASZCY010000145.1:0-5547 GCA_035942615.1 Solirubrobacteraceae bacterium
GGGTCGGCGCCGGGGCTGCACGGCCAATGCGCGGGCCAGCCGCTCGGCCAGCCGCTCCAGCGCGAGCTGGCGGTTGCGGGCCTGGCTGCGCGCGTCCTGGGCGACCGCCGTCACCCGGGCTCCGCAACGCTCGAGGATCAGCGCGCGCTGGGCGTTGCTCAGGGCGGTGGAGGCCGGCACGTCGAAGACCGCCTCCACCCGCGAGGCGGTCACGTTGGCGTGCTGTCCTCCCGGCCCCGAGGAGCGACTAACGCGCAGCTCGATCTCGTCGAGGGGCAGCGCGAGCGCGTCGGTGATGGGCAGGGTGTCGGCCATCTTGTGCCGAGCCCTACCGACGCGCGGCCGGCCGTAACCGCGTGCTCTGGCGCGGAAAGGATCTCCGTGTCGGACACGCTTCGGCTGACCCGACCGCGCTAGGCTCCCTTCGTCCCGCGCCCGTAGCTCAGTGGATAGAGCGTCCGCCTCCGGAGCGGAAGGCCGCAGGTTCGAATCCTGCCGGGCGCGCTGGGCCGCGAGGAGACGACGCCGTGAGTCGGGGGCGGTGCGCGCGGCCGTTTCGCCTCTACGGCGAGGGGTAGTCGAGCGCCCTCGATGGCCCGCCGTCCCCACAGTCCCCTGGGCGCCGCCGTCCGCGGCCTCGCCGCCGGAGCGATCGGCACCGCCGTGATGACCGCCGGACAGACCGCCTACTACAAGGTCACGGGCGCCGAGGGGAGCATGACCCCCGCCGAGGTGGCCAAGCGCATCATCGAGGGCGTGCTGCACCGCGAGGTCACCGACGACCAGATGCAGACGCTCAACAACGCCATGCACTGGCTGTACGGGACGGGCTGGGGCGTGGCCTACGGCATCGCCGCCGGCGACCACCCCGCGCCCAGCGCGCTGAAGGGCGGCCTGGCCTTCGGCACGGCGGTGTGGGCGGTCAGCCTGGTGCACCTGCCGGCCATGAAGCTGTCGCCGCCGATCTGGGAGATGCCTCCCAGCTCGATCGCCCCGGACTGGGGCTTTCACGCCCTGTACGGGCTCGGGGTCGGCGCCGGCTACCGCGCGCTGGCCTGAGCGCGCCGCTGACGCGTCTGCGTCACCGCCACCACGCCGCTGTCGACGGCGCATGACGACGTATCCTGGGTTCTCCCATGGCTCGAGCGCTGCTGGTGATCGACGTACAGAACGACTTCTGCCCCGGGGGGGCGCTGGCCGTGCCCGAGGGCGACGAGGTGGTGGCTCGAGCCAACGAGCTGATGAACTCCGGGCGCTTCGACCTCGTGGTGGCCACGCGCGACTGGCATCCACCCGACCACGGCTCCTTCGCCCCCCGGGGCGGGCCCTGGCCCGTGCACTGCGTGCAGGGCAGCGAGGGCGCCGAACTGCATCCCGGGCTGGAGCGGGCCGGCATCGACCTCCTGCTCGACAAGGGTCAGGACCCTGCCACGGAGGGATACTCGGGCTTTGAGGGGACCGAGCTGTCCCGCGTGCTGCGCGAGGCCGGCGTCGACCAGGTGACGATCTGCGGCCTGGCCACCGACGTGTGCGTGCGTCACACCGCGCTGGAGGCCGTGGATGAAGGCTTCGCGGTGACGCTAGACACCGCCGGCACGCGGGGGATCGACCCCCAGGGCGTGGAGCGCACCTTGGACGAGGTGCGCGCGCTCGGCGGCACAGTCCTCTGACGCCGCGATGGACCAGGAGGCGTTCAGGGCAGCTCGGCCGGCAGTGGGCTGATCCCCTCCGCGCGGCCCACCACCCCGACCGTGCGCTCGTATGAGGCTCGAAGCGCCGCCCGGTCGCCTTCGCCGTCCTCGAGCGCCTCGCCGACCGGCAGCACCGCGAAGTCCGGGCGGCGTACGTGGACGGGCACGTAGCGCACGCGCTCCACGCGCACGTCGCCACCGCCACGTATGGTGAGGACGAGGAGGGCTATGAGCCCGTCCTGCGCACCGGGGGCGCAGCAGGCCGCCGTCTGGTTGGAGACGAGGTTGCCCTCCCCGTAGACGACGACCTTTCCGTTGACCCGCTCGATCGGCTGGACCACGTGTACGTGCTGGCCGATGACCGCGGTCACGGTCGGCGAGCGGGTGAGCCGGCGCACGATGCGCCGCTGGGCCGGGCTCGGCTCGTGCGCGTATTCGGTGCCCGCGTGGAGGTTGACCAGCACCGCCTGGGCGCCGGACCGGCGCGCGGCGCGGGCGTCTTCCAGGATCGCCTCGGCATCCATGATGTTCACCGCCCACGGATCGGGCACCGGGAGGCCGTTGGTGCTCTCGGTGTAGACCAGCAGCGCGATCTTCACGCCCTGGACATCGACGATCAGCGGCTCGTCGCCGTCCGCGCGCGAGGTCGCGGTGCCCGTGTGCTGCAGGCCGGCCCGCTCGAGCGCGCGGTGGGTCTGGGCGATCCCCGCCCGGCCCTGGTCGAGCGCGTGGTTGGACGCAGTGGTGCATGCGTCCCAGCCGCTGTCCTCGATCGCGCCGGCCAGGGCCCGAGGGGTGTTGAAGAGCGGATAGCCGCTGGGCGGCCCGTCGGCCATCGGCGTCTCCACATGGCACACGGCGAGGTCGGCCTGCGTGACGAAGGCCCGGATCTCGGCGAACATCGGGCGGAAGTCGTAGCGTTCGCCGTCCCCGTTGGCCAGGGCCCGGCCGTAGACGGGCGCGTGCATCAGGAAGTCGCCGCTGGGCGGCGATCGTGAGCCGCCGCGGCGCAGGGGGTGCGAGCGGTGCGGTGCGCACGGGCCGGGCGGCCCCCGGCGCAGGGGTCCCGGCGCCGCCCGCCGGGGCGCCGCTTCCAGGGCCGCCTGGGGTCGAGGGCGATCGCGTGAGCGACGCTCCCAGCACGACGACCGCCACCGCTGCCGCGACCAGGGCCAGGACCGCGGCGACCCGCACCCGGGCGCGCGGCAGCGACGCCCCGGACCCCGTGCCTGCCAGCCCGCGTTCGAGCTCGCCCATGGCGGGGAAGCTACGCCGTGCGCCCGTCGGAGCAGCAGTTCCCTGTTTGCTTCCGGACGCCTTTCGGGAAGCGCTTCTCCCATGCGGGTGCTGGGTGTCAACGCCGTCTTCCACGATCCGGCCGCGGCCCTGGTCGTCGACGGCTGCACCATCGCCGCCGCCGAGGAGGAGCGCTTTTCGCGGCGCAAGCACGGCAAGGCGCCGGTGGCCTTCTCGTCCTGGGAGCTGCCCGAGCAGGCGATGGCCTTCTGCCTGGAGGCGGGAGGGCTGCGCCCGGAGGATCTCGACGCGGTCGCCTACTCCTACGACCCTGCGCTGGTCGGCGCGGCCGAGGACCACCCGACGGCCGACCCCTGGGAGTGGCTGCGCACCCTGTTCGCTGCGCGCGCGCCCCTGTTCCTGCGCACGGCCCTGCCCGGCCTCGAGCCCGAACGCGTGCGCTTCGTCGGCCACCACGCGGCCCACGCGGCCTCGGCCCACGCCGCTTCCCCCTTCCCGTCCTGCGCGGTGATGGTTCTCGACGGGCGCGGTGAGCGCCATTCGGCGCTGCTGGGGATGGCGCGCGAGGGGAGGCTCGAGGTGCTGGCCCGCCAGGAGCTGCCCCACTCGCTGGGCCTGCTCTACGAGGAACTGACCGCCCACCTGGGCTTTCGCCGCTCGTCGGACGAGTACAAGGTGATGGCCATGGCCTCCTACGGGCGACCCACATACCTGGAGGCGCTGCGGGAGCTGGTGGTGGCCGACGCGCGCGGCGGCTACCGGGTCGACCCCGCACTGGATCTCGAGCGCTTCGCGCCCCGGCTGGAGGACGGAGCGCACTGGCGGCCCGAGCACGCCGACCTGGCCGCCAGCGTCCAGGCGCGCCTGGAGGAGATCATGCTCGAGCTGGCCGCCTGGCTGCACGAGCACACCGGCGAGCGCCGCCTGGCCATGGCCGGCGGCGTGGCGCTCAACTGCGTGGCAAACACGCGGCTCCTCCGTGAGGGGCCGTTCTCGCAGATCTGGGTGCAGCCCGCGGCCGGCGATGCCGGCACCGCCCTGGGTGCTGCCCAGGCGGTGGCCCGCGAGCTGGGCGACCGGGTGGCGCCCGTGCCCTCCGCCGCGCTGGGGCCCTCGTGGGACGAGGACGAGCTGGCCGCCTGGCTGGATCGCGCGGGCGTGGCCTACGAGCGCCCGGCCGACGTGGCTGACGCGGTCGCGGCGGCTCTGGCCGACGATGCCATCGTGGCCTGGTTTCAGGGGCGCAGCGAGTTCGGTCCCCGAGCGCTGGGCCATCGCAGCCTGCTGGCCGACCCGCGCCGCGCCGAGAACCTCGAGCGCATCAACGACGTCAAGGGAAGAGAGCAGTTCCGCCCAGTGGCGCCCATGGTGCTGGCCTCGCGGGCAGCCGACCTCTTCTCGGGCGGTCCGCTGCCCAGCCCGCACATGCTCTTCGTGCACGAGGTGGCGTCCGCGTGGGCGGAGAGAATCCCCGCGGTGGTCCACGTGGACGGGACGGCGCGCATCCAGACGGTCGACACTGCCGACGAGCCGCTGGTGGCACGCATGCTCGAGGGCTTTGCGGCGCGCACCGGGGTCCCCGCCGTGGTCAACACGAGCCTCAACACGGCCGGGCGGCCGATGGTCGACGACCCCCGCGACGCCCTGGAGTGCTTTGGCTCCGCCCCCGTGGACATGCTGGCCATCGGACCCTTCGTCGTGCGTCGCGGGGAGGGCCTGGGCGCGGTGGCCGAGCGACGCGAGGCCGTGGCGGCATGACGACGCGATCAGCCTTGGAGGACCTCGCGCCGGCGGCCGGCACTGGCAGTGTCCCCACCTTTGACGTGGTCGTGCCCAGCACCGGGCGCCCCCAGCTGACCGGCCTCCTGGACGCCCTGGCCGCGGGCCGCGGGCCGCGGGCCGGGCGCGTCATCGTGGTCGACGACCGCCGCTTCGCCGACCGCCCACTGCTGGGAGCCCATCCCGGCGGGTGGGTCGACGCCGCGCTGGTGGTGGTCCGCGGGCCCGGCCGCGGGCCGGCGGCAGCACGCAACACCGGCTGGCGGCTTGCGCGTAGCGCATGGGTCGCCTTCCTCGACGACGACGTGGTGCCCGAGGTGGGATGGGCCGCGGCGCTGACCGCGGACCTGGCCGGGCTGGCCGAGCATGTCGCGGGCTCGCAGGGGCGCATCGCCGTGCCGCTTCCCGCCGACCGGCGCCCCACGGACTGGGAGCGCAACGTGGCGGGGCTGGAGGAGGCGCGCTGGGCCACCGCCGACCTGGCCTATCGCCGCCGCGCGCTGGAGGCCGCCGGCGGATTCGACGAGCGCTTTCCGCGCGCATACCGCGAGGACAGCGACCTGGGCCTGCGCCTGGTGGGCGCCGGGTGGCGCATCGAACACGGCGCGCGGACGGTGTCCCATCCGGTGCGTCCGGCCGATCCCTGGGTCAGCCTGCGCCTGCAGGCCGGCAACGCCGACGACGCCTCCATGCGCAGCCTGCACGGGCGCGGCTGGCGCGAGCGCGCCGGAAGCCCGCCCGGCCGACTGGCGCACCATCTGGCGACGGCCGGCGCCGGCCTGGCCGCGCTCGGCCTGCTCGCCGCCGGTCGCCCGGGAGC
>DASZCY010000146.1:0-1872 GCA_035942615.1 Solirubrobacteraceae bacterium
AGCGGCGACCCGGCGCGCCGCGCTCGGCGGCTCCCGGTCGCTGGGCGCGCAGCGGAGGGGGCGGGATTCGAACCCGCGGAACCGGGGTCGCCGGCTCTCTGGTTTTCAAGACCAGCGCATTCGACCGCTCTGCCACCCCTCCGTGAGGAGCCTGCGCGCGCGCACGTCGCCGCTCGCGCACGCTTGGGCCGAGCCGCTCTAGACTACTTCCCGCGGATAAACGCTTGAGCGCTGAAATGGCGACGGCCGCGTCTGGTGAGGGCGCGGCCGTCGGTGTTGGTGGGTGCTCTGGCGAGGAGCGCGGGGAGTGTTTCAGGCGGTTCGGATGGTCAGGGTGTCGAGGTTGTAGGCCAGGATGCCCCAGCCGGTCGAGCTCCTCTGTCCGTCATCGCCCTTCAGTCGGCTGCGGCGCATGCCGTAGCCACGTTTGAGGTGGCTGATGCGTCCTTCGGCGCCGGTGCGGTAGCGCTGTAGGCGGCGTTGGGTGCGTCTGGAGCCGGGCTGTTGGCGTCCGGAGATGAAGACCCGCTCGGGATCGAGGTCTTCGAGCTGTCCGGTGGTCGCGCCGATCGCGAAGCCGCCATCCAGTGCGATCTCCTTGGGCGACAGCCCAAGGCGCGCCAGCTCGGTCACGGTTTGCGGCAGCAACTGGTTCTCGCCGGGGTTGCCGGGCAGCGACGCGGCCGGGACGATCAGGCCGCGCGCTCCGCGCTTGGTGTTGGGGGTGAGCTCGGCGATCTGCGCGACGTAGCCAAACTCGTTGGGCTTGCCGAGCTTGCCCTTGCGGATCGGCCGGGCGTCGGGGTCTGACAACGAGATCAACCGGTCGGTGATCTTCTCGCCGCGGACGCGCTGGCGGATCTGCGCGGCGACCTTCTGACAGCGATCGGCGAGCTCGTCGAGTTTGGCTGCCGCCCTGAGCTTGGCCCGCGCGCCGCGGCCCCTGGCCTTGCGCCTGGCCGTCGCTGCCAGCCGGCGCGCTTCGGTGACCGATCGCGCCAGCAGCTCGCCTGTCTGCTCGGTCAGCGCGAGGACCTCGGCCTTCGCTTCGCCTGAGCGCCGCCGGATCGTGCGGGAGATCGCGCGCAGCTTGTGGCCCATCGAGCGCGAGCGGTCGCGCACCCGCGTCGTGTTCTCGCGCAGCTTCGCGGCAAGCTTGCGACCCTCCCGCGCCAGCGACTTCACGCCGTGCGAGGCCAGGCCCGCGTCGGTCGGGTACTTGATGTCGGCCTCGATCACCGTCGAATCGATCCTCACCGCCCGCGCCTTGAAGCGTCGCTCGCGGACCGCCGACTCGATCAAGGCCCTGGTCATGTCGTCGACCGTCTGCGGACCGATCCGCCGCGTGAGCTTGCGGACCGTCGACTCGTCGGGCACCCGCTCCGAGAGCGCGATCTGACAAAACCTGCGCAGGTGAATCGAGTCTGAGACCTCCGTCACGAGCGTCCGGTACCCCCAGCCGTGGCGGTGCTTGAGCACCATCAACCGCACCTACGTCTCGATCGCGATCGTGGGGCGCCCATACCCTGCCGCCGAGACCCCAGACAGCTGCGCCTCGCGCTCCCAATGCGCCACGAACGGCGCCAGCAGCCCCGGATCGCACAGCACCTCGTCCAGCGCCGCGAGATCCGCCGGCAGCTCGCGTACCTCGATCGGCAGCGCCTCGTCCCACAACGTCTCCGCCTGCGCGGCAACCAACCGCAACATCATCCGCTCCCCTCGCCAGAAAACCACCCATATGCAGGTAATTCTGACGACTGGACCGGACAGACAGACAGCAGATCAGGCGTCCTTAGAAAGGCGCGTATTTCCGCGGGAAGTAGCTAAGGGCCTAGCCCGGAAGGGCTTATGTAGCCCCCGTCGAATCTTCTG
>DASZCY010000147.1:0-9661 GCA_035942615.1 Solirubrobacteraceae bacterium
GCGCTCCAGCAGGGCGTCCTCGAAGTCCCGCGTGCGGGCGCTGGAGGCGACCGACCGGGTCGCCTGCGCGTCGATGGGCAGGGGGTAGGCGCGCACCCACACCTCGCGGTCGTCGGGGCAGTGGACCACGCCGCGCTCGAAGTCCACCTCGAGGTCCATCAGGTCACGGCAGCACTGCAGAAAGTTCCAGCGATACGAGCGGGTGTGGAAGCCCACGATGTCGTTGGCCAACAGGCCCTGGTAGACCTGGTCGCGAATGTCGCGGGGCAGCACGCGCCAAGCATCGGGCTGGCTCCAGGGGATGTGCACGAAGTGGTGCAGGAACACGTCGGGCCGGGAGCGGCGCACCAGCGCGGGCAGCGTGTACAGCTGGTAGTCGTGGACCATCACCATCGGCTCCTCGACGCCGTCGATCTCATCGATGACCGCCTCGGCGAGATCCCCGTTGACCACCTGGTAGCCGTGCTCGAAGGCGTCCTTCTCCTCGCGGCGGATGTCCGGCGCGTTGGACAGGTCCCACAGGTAGTGCTGGACGAACCACAGCATCGGGTTGGCAAAGGCGCTGTAGAAAAGCTCGTAGGCCTCGGGGTCCGAACGCACCAGGCGGACCAGGTACTTGCCGCCCTCCGGAGACTGCACCTCGAAGGACCCCCCGCCCGCCTCGCTGGCCTTGCGCTCGTCGCCCGGGCTCATGGCCGAGGCGATCCACGTCGCGTCGCGATGTGACGCGAGCCCCGTCAGCGCGGTCACCAGGCCGCCGCTGCCCCGCTTGACCGACCCGTCCTCTTCGAAGGTGACCGGGCCCCGGTTGGAGACCAGGATCAGTGGCGCCTGTCCTGACCCTTGTTGGGCCTGGGCCATCCCTACGCCACCAGCTCGGTGAACACCCGCAGGTAGTCGCGCAGATAGCGGGGCGTGAGGAAGTTCCTGCGCACGTGCTCCTTTCCCCGCCGGCCCAGGGCCTTGCCCAGGGCGGGGTCCTTGAGGATGTCCAGGGTGCGGGCAGCACAGCTCTCCACGCTGTCGACCAGGTACCCGCTGACGCCGTTGTCGATCTGCAAGGGAATTCCGCCCACGTTGCCGCCGATAAACGGCCGGCCCTTCCAGATCGCCTCTGTCACGGTCAGACCGAAGCCCTCGCGGATGGACTTCTGGATGAGCACATCAGAGTGCGACTGAAACGCGTTGACTTCGATCGCACCGACGTTGTTGAAGTTGTTGAGGATGTGGATGTCGGGATCGCCGTCGGCATGGGCGATCGTTGCGTTGAAGAAGTCCCATCCCTCGGGGTCGTCCGACGCCATGGAGCCCACCAGGGCCAGCTGGGCCTCGGGAACCTCCTCCTTGACCATGCGATAGGCGTCGATCACGCCCAACGGATCCTTCCACGGATCGAAGCGCGAGACCTGGGTGACCAGGGGGCGGTCGACGTCGATCCCGAACTGCTGGCACACAAACGAAGCGTCCTCGGCCGACAGCGCCATGTTCTTGGGCGCCAGGGGATCGATGGCCGGCGCGATGAGGTTGACCTTGCCGCCCATGCCCGCGGGCACGTAGTCGGCGATGTGGAAGACCGACTGGGGATAGCTCGAGATGTAGGGCAGGAGCTTCTCGATCGTCGCTGGGTTGGGCGTCGAGACGTCGATGTGGCAGCGCCACAGCCATCCGTGCGCCTTCTCGGGCACCAGCGTCTGCACCGCGGCGGGCTGGGGATCGTGGACCAGGCACACGTCCCACCCGCCGGCCAGCTCGCGCGCGTTCATTTCGTTGTAGCGCCGCCAGGTGTCCCATTCGTCGTCGCTGAGGTCGTCGGGCGCCCCCTGCAGCGCGTTGTGCATCAGCTTCGTGGCGTTGAAGAACTCCTCGCGCCCGTAGATGACCTGCCACTCGCAGTCCAGGCCGACGTCGCGCATCAGCGGCACGAGCGTGTAGAGGATCTCGCTCACCCCGCCGCCGAACGCGGTCGCCGACAGGTGAGCGACGCGCGCGCCCTGCAGTCCCGCGGCGAGCTCGCGGATCTCCTCCACAAGCTCGCGCCCACAGATGTGGGTGTAGTCGGAGAGCGTCTTCGTGGCGAGGGCGACGGGCTGCAGCACGCGCGGGAGAGTAGCCAGCAGCGCGGAGAAGATGTCCGCTTCCCCCGGTCAGGGGCGCGGCACTCGCAGCCACGACGAGCCCGCCGCCCGCCTCACGCCGGCAGCTCGAGCGTAAAGGTGGTGCCTCCGGGCGTGGACTCGACGGCGAGCGACCCCTCCATGCGCTCGGCCAGCTCGCGGGCGATGGCCAGGCCAAGCCCCGAGCCCTGCGTGCCATCGGAGGTGTAGAAGGGCTCGAAGACGCGCGCGAGCGCCTCGTCGCCGATGCCCGGCCCGTCGTCGGCCACCGTCAGGCGAACACGGCCGTCCGACCGCCCGGCGATCACCACGAGGTCCGTCCCCAGCGGCGTGTGCGTGAGCGCATTATCGATGAGGATGCGCAGCACCTGGGCCACCCGCTCGGGGTCGCAGCCGGCGCGCAGGCGCCGCCCGGCCAGGCGCAGCTCGAGGCGCGAGTCGTGGGAGACCAGGGCCGGCACGAACTCCGAGGTGACGCCCTCGGCCAGCAGCCCCACGTCGCAGTCCTCGTGGCGCAGCTCCAGCGACCCGGCCTCCAGCCGGGAGAGATCGAGCAGGTCGGTGGCCAGCTTACCCAGGCGATCGACCTGGTCGCGCACCTGGGCCACGAACGCCCGACGCGTGGGCTCGTCGAGCTCTTCCTCCTCGAGCAGCTCCAGAAACCCGCCAAGGGAGAAGATCGGCGTGCGCAGCTCGTGCGAGGCGGTCGCGATAAAGCGCTTGCGGGCGGAGTCGAGCTCGGCGAGCTGGCGCTGCATGTCGTCCAGGGCGCGCGCGAGCTGGCCCAGCTCGTCGGAGGAGTCGGTGGGAAAGCGCGCCGAGAAGTCGCCGGCGGCCACCTGCTCCGCGCCGCGCTCGATGCGCCGCACGCGCTGGGTGATCGCGCGGGCGACCAGCAGCCCGATGACCAGCGCCAGGACCAGCGCGATGCCACCCGCCACGAGGATCTGGCGGCGGATGAGTGCGACCTGCGCCTCGACGTCGTCAGCGGGCGAGGCGAAGACGGCGACCCCGACCAGCTTGCCCTCCGCCACCAGGGCCGTGGCCGCCTCGGCCAGGCGCTGCTCGGCCCCCATCTCGGTCCCCGTCACGGTGCCCCCGGTGCGTGCCGCGGCGATCCCGGTGGCGAACCGCAACTCGTCGAGGTCGGGGTCCTCCGCCGAATCGGCGACCAGCGCGGCGCTGGCCGGCTCCCCGTCCTCGTCCAGCTGCACGTCGAGCAGGATCACCCGTACGCCGGCGCGGTCGGCGGCCTCGTCCACCACCCGCTCCAGGGTCTGCGTGGATGCATCGCCGGCCGCCGCCTCGGTGATCGGCGCGCTGTAGCGCTCGGCCGCCTCGCCCAGGGTCCCCAGCTTCTCCTCGCGCAGGCTGGTGCGCAGCTGGGGAGTGACATACAGGAGGACGACCCCCACCGCGAACGCCGTGATCAGGAAGAAGAGCGCCGCCAGGCGGTTGCGGATGGACAGCACCACAGCACCTAGGTGGGCCGGTCGGCGAAGCGATAGCCCACGCCGCGCACGGTGAACAGGAACTCCGGACGCTTGGGGTCGCGCTCCACCTTCTCGCGCAGGTGGCGGATGTGCACGTCCACCGTGCGCGGGTCGCGGTAGGAGGCGTCGCCCCACACGCGGGTGAGCAGCATCTCGCGGGTGAATACGCGGCCGGGGGCGCGGGCCAGCGCGCCGAGGATCTCGAACTCCACGAAGGTCAGCTCGACGCGGCGGTCGTGGACGTCCACGGAGCGCTTGGCCGGGTCGATGCGCAGGGCCCCGTGCTCGATCGGGCCCTCGGCCCGGTCACGGGCCCCGTGCATGGCCGCCCGGCGCAGGGCCGCCTTCACGCGCGAGCGGAACTCGCGCATGCCGAAGGGCTTGGTGATGTAGTCGTCGGCGCCCAGCTCCAGGCCGACCACCTTGTCGACCTCCTCGGCCTTGGCCGTGAGCATGATGATGGGCACGTCACTGCGCGCGCGCAGGCGCCTGCACACCTCCAGGCCGTCCAGGCGGGGCATCATCACGTCGAGCACCACGAGGTCGAAGGCGCCCTCGCGGAAGCGTCCCAGCGCCTGCTCGCCGTCGGTGGCCTGCACGACCTCGTAGCCGTCCTTGCGCAGTGGATAGGAGAGCAGCGTCTGGATGGATTGCTCGTCATCGACCAGCAGGATGCGTGGAGGACGGTCTGCCATGGGCAATAGTCTGTCAGCGAGCATGCTCGACCCGCGCCTCTACCGAGCGGGCCTGATCCCCCTCCTGCTCGCGGTCGTCGTCGTCGCCTTCTCCCTGGCCGAACGCCCCCGACCGCAGCGCACCACGCTGGCCGCCGACGCCTTCGATGCCGACCGCGCCTACGGCGAGCTCCGCGAGCTGGTCCGACGCCATCCCGAGCGCCGGCCAGGTTCCCGCGGCGACCGTGCGCTGGCCGACGAAATGGCCGGCGCCTTCGCCGAGGCGGGCTTCCGGGTGCGCAGCACCGTGGAGGACGGGGTGACCATCGACGGGTCCCAGCCGCTGCGAAACGTGATCGCCCACCGACCCGGCACCTCCGACGAGCGCGTGGTCGTCGTGGCCCACCGCGACGCCGCCCGGCGGGGCTCGCCGGCTGAGCTGTCGGCCACCGCGGCGCTGCTGGAGCTCGCCCGGGTCTACGGCGCTCCGCGCCGCACGAAGCGCACGCTCACGCTGGTGTCCACCAGCGGCGGGAGCGGGGGCAATGCGGGCGCGGCGCGGCTGGCCTCCGAACTGCCCGAGGGGATGGAGGTCAGCGCGGTGCTGGTCTTGGGCGACCTGGCCTCGCGCGAGCTGACCCGCAAACCGGTGGTCGTCCCCTGGTCCAACGGCGGCGAGGGCCTGGCCCCGCTGCAACTGCGGCGCACGGTGCAGGCTGCTGTGGAGGCGGAGAGCGGACGCGAGGTGCCGGGGCCGCGCGCGCTCGTCCAGGGTGCGCGATTGGCGCTGCCCTTCACTCCGGGAGCCCAGGGAGTGGTCGCGCCCGACGGCCTGCCCGCGGTCATGCTCTCGGCCCGGGGGGACCAGCTTCCCCCCGCCGGCGCGCCGGTCTCGCGCGCGCGATTGGACGAGTTCGGGCGAGCGGCACTGCGTTCGGTGACCGTTCTGGACAACGGGCCAAGCCAGGCCGCGCCGGCGACCACGGACCTGGTGACGGCGCGCAAGGTGCTGCCGGGCTGGACGGTCACGCTCCTGTCCGGCGCACTGTTGCTGCCCGTGGTGCTCACCGTGGTCGATGGGTTTGCGCGGGCGCGCCGGCGCCGCGAGGCGGTGGGCGCAGGCATGCGGTGGACCCTGGCGGGCGCCGTCCCCTTCGCCGTGGTCGTCCTGCTGACGTGGCTGTTGAACCTGATCGGGCTGCTGCCTCCCGCCCCCGGGGCACCGGTGGATCCCCGCGCGCTGCCGCTGGGAGGGGGTCAGGCGGTCGCGCTGGCCGTGGTGGCACTGGCCTTCGTGCTGGCCTGGCTGACCGCGAGGCCTCTGGCCGTGCGCGCCTTCGTGGGCAGGCGGCACGACCCCCGATCGCCCGGCGCCGCCGCGGGCCTGCTGGTGGTGCTGACGCTCGTCGCCGTGGTCGTCTGGGCGCTCAACCCCTTCGCCGCCCTGCTGCTGGTGCCCGCGCTCCACGCGTGGTTGCTGGCGGTGACGCCAGACATCCGTCTCCCGCGTTGGGCGGGCCTGGCGCTGCTGGCCTTGGGCGTGATCCCGGTCCTGGTGCTCGGCCTCTATGTGGCCCGGGGGCTGGACGCCGGCCCGCTCGACCTGGCCTGGCAGGCCGTGGTGTGGGTGGCCGGCGGGCATCTCGGTTTGCTTGGCGCCCTGCTGGGAACCGTGCTTGCCGGCTGTGGGGTTGCGGTAGCCTCCATCGTCGTGCGCCCTCACCACGAACGCCCGGCGCAGGACGCGCTCCGGCCCGAGCGCGTGACGTCGGTGCGCGGGCCCCTAACCTACGCGGGCCCCGGCTCGCTGGGCGGCACGGAGTCCGCCTTGCGCCGGTGAGCGCGTCGACTCGTCTGCGCGAGTCCGGGGTGGCCGGGCCCCCGGCCCCGAGCGCTCCGCCGCGGCGGGCGCGGGAGCCCGCCTCCGCGGGCGGTGGTCCCCGCGGTGGCTGGCTGCGCCGCCTGTCGACCGTCCTCATCATCGCCGGCACGCTGCTGCTGGCCGACGCCGGGCTCACCGTCGTCTGGCAGGAGCCCGTCAGCGCCGTCTTCGCCTGGCTCACCCAAGGGGAGCTGGCCGACGAGCTCGCCCGGCTGGAGGCTGGCGGACCCAGTGCGGACGAGCTGGCCGCGTTGGCCGCGCTGGAGGGCGACCGGCGGCGCATCGCCTTTCTGGCCCGGGCGCTCGAGCGCCGCGCCGGTCAGGGCCAGGCGGTGGGGCGCATCGCGTTGCCCTCCATCGACCAGGATCTCGTGGTGGTGGAGGGCAGCGACACCGCAGCGCTGCACAAGGGGCCGGGCGTCTACGACGACACGCGCTTTCCCGGGGTGGGCGGCACGAGCGCGATCGCCGGCCACCGCACCACCTACGGTGCCCCCTTCAACGACATCGACAAGGTGGAGAAGGGCGACCGCGTCAGCGTCACCATGCCCTACGCCCGCTTCGACTACGTGGTGGAAGGGACCAAGATCGTGGCCCCCACCGCCGTCGAGGTCGTCGACGACGTGGGCTACGACCGCTTGGTGCTGTCGGCCTGCCACCCTCTCTACTCGGCCGCCAAGCGCATCGTGGTCTTTGCCAAGCTCCAGCGCGTCACGCCCCGCGGGGCGACCCTGCGCACCGGCTGAACGCGCCCAGAGCCATCTCACCCTCGGACGGTCGTCCGCGCGGCTCAAGCGCCCGGGCGCCGGGGCCGATCCCAGCGGGCAGAAACGCCATGACCTCCTCCCTCGCACACCTGCGCCAGCGCATCGAACGCGGCGAGTACCCCATCGACCCCGTCGCGGTGTCCGACGCCCTGGTGCGGCGGATCAGCGCCAGTGCGCGTATCCGCGCGGCGCTGGAGGCCGCCGACCCTTGGACGGCGGCCCCTCGAACGTCACCTCCGGCGGCCCCGCCGATACCCGCCCCACCCAGGTGAGGGGGGCGGCCCGCTCGGCGTCGGCGCGACGCTCGGGGGCCACGCACACGCACAGCTCGAAGTCCTCGCCGCCGGTAGCGGCCAGCTCCCACGGCTCCTGGTCCATCGCCCGGGCGACCTCGGCCACGCCTTCGTCCAGCGGCAGCGCCGAGGGATCGAACTCGAGGCGGACCCCGCTGGCGGCGGCCAGGTGCGCCGCGTCGGTGGCCAGGCCGTCGGAGAGGTCGATCATCGCGCGCGCATCGGCGGCAGCCAGGGCCGCGCCCTCGGTCAGGCGCGGGTGGGGCCGGCGGTGACGCTCGGCCAGCGCGGCGCGCCCCCGCGCGCGGCCCTCCAGCACGCCCAGGCCGGCCGCCGATCCACCGAGCGCCCCGGTCACCCCGACGAGGTCGCCGGGCCGCGCGCCCGCGCGCGTGACAACCGCGTCGGCCCAGCCGGTGACCGTGACGGCCAGCAACAGCGCCGGTGCGCGTGTCACGTCCCCGCCCAGTACCAGCGTCCCGGTACGGGCGGCCAGGTCGCCGAGCCCGTCAGCGAGCGCCTCGGCCTCCGATCGCGAGAGTGGCTGGGGAGCGCCCAGCACCACGTAGGCTTCGCCCGGGCGAGCGCCCATGGCGGCGAGGTCGGACAAGGCGCCGGCCAGCGCCCGATGGGCGGCGTCGGCGTGCCCGGCCGTGGCGCCAAGACGGAAATGCACTCCGTCGACCATGGCGTCGACGCTGGTGACCGCCAGCGAACCGGCCGGGCGGACCACTGCGGCGTCGTCTCCGGCCCCGACCTCCACCCGCCGGTCGGGCACGGACAGCGCCCCGGTGAAGAGCTCGATCAGGTCATGCTCGGAGAGAGCGGCGCCGCCTTCGCGCCGCCCCTCACCGATGGCGGGGGACGATCCGCGCCCCTCACCGATGGCGGTACACGATCCGCGCCCGGTCGAGGTCATAGGGCGACAGCTCCACGCGGACCCGGTCTCCGGGGAGGATCCGGATGCGGAAGCGACGCATTTTGCCCGCCACGTGGCCGAGGACCATGTGGTCATTGTCGAGCTTCACGCGGAACATCGCGTTGGGCAGGGCCTCGACCACCTCGCCCTCGAACTCCACCTTTTCTTCCTTGGACATCGCGCGCGAACCGTACGCCTACGCGTCAGGGCACCGAGCCGCCGCCCGGGGGCGATGACTCGTAAAGCTCGGGATCGTAGACCGGGGCCGCGGGCTCATCGCCGGCGGGCGCGGGGGGCGGCGGGACGTCCACGCCCGTGGACGGCGGGGGCGGCGTGTAGGGGACGTCAGGAGCGGGAGGTGCGAGCGAAGGATCCTCGGGAGCCGGGACGGTGCCATCGCTGGGCGCACCGCCACCGTTGTTGAAGGGCTGGGAGCTGAAGGGGGTGTCGGGCGTGTCGAACTGGCCGCCGCAGGCCGCCTTGCCCGCCGCTGTCATGTAGGCGCCCCAGATCTCGGCCGGGAACGTACCCCCGTCGACCGGCCCGCCGTTGTACTGGTAGCTCATCTGCGTCTCGTTGGAGTCGGGGTAGCCCACCCACACGGCGGTGGACAGCTTCGGCGTGTAACCGACGAACCACGCGTCGGTGTTGCCGTCCGTCGTGCCGGTCTTGCCCGCGGCGGGGCAGGCGATCTGCGCCTTCGTGCCGGTGCCCGACTGGATGTTGCGCTGCAGCAGCTTGGTGACCTCATACATGGCGCCGTCCTTGAAGGCCTTGTGGGTGCGCGGCTCGCTGAGATCGTCGACCTCACCGTCGGGGAAGCGCACCTTGGTGACGGCCTTCACGCGGTGACGCGTGCCCCCACTGGCGATCGTCGCATAGGCGTTGGCCATCTCCAGGGGGGACACGCCCTGCTCGAGGCCGCCGAGTATCTCCGAGGGATAGCCCTTCAGCTCGGAGTCGATGCCCAGCTGGCGGGCCGCCTTGACAACCTTGGAGCCGCCCAGGTCCAGTCCGAGCTGCATATAGACCGAGTTGTCCGAGCGGACGGTGGCCTCGGCCAGGGTGATCGGTCCGCGGTAGGAGTTCCCGTAGTTCTTGATCGGCGTGCCGCGCACGTTGAGTGGCCTGGAGGTGTAGGTCGTGCCTTGCGGGTTGACCCCCTGAGCCACGGCGGCCACCAGTCCCATGATCTTGAACGTCGAGCCGGGTTGGCGACGCCCCTGGGCGGCCAGGTTGAAGTTGCGGTCACCAAACTGGCCGGTGGTGGCCATCGCGCGCAGGTAGCCGGTCTCCGGCTCGATGGAGACCACCGCCGACGAGGGCATGCTGGGAGCGCCCAGGCGGGAGTTCATGGCCTCGCGCGCCTTTCGCTGCAGGGTCTGGTCGACCGTCGTGTAGATGCGCAGGCCACCCTGGCGCACCCGTTCCTCGCCGTACTCGCGAAACATCTCCTGCTTGACGTACTCGAAGAAGTAGTCCTCGGAGCGCTTCGTGTAGTAGTCGCCCCGCTTGACGT
>DASZCY010000148.1:0-6639 GCA_035942615.1 Solirubrobacteraceae bacterium
GGCAGGTCGTGCAGCGAGGCGTCGGGAAGCTCGTCGCCGGGCTGGGCGTCCAGCAGCCGCTCGAAGGTCGCCAGCCCCGCGTCGTGGAAGTGCTTGGCCCACCCCGCGTAGGCCTCCTGCTCGTGAAACTCGGGCGACACAGCGATGGCCAGCAGCGCCTGGTGGGCCAGCCCCCACGTCTTGCCGTGGTGCATGCGCGCAAGCCCAAACCCGCTGTCCCAGTTCAGGTAGCCGGCATGCGTCCAGTAGCCACAGAGCACCCGCTCGACCCAGGCGGTCAGGATGCGCCGGGCGTGACCAGACAGGGGGGACATCCCCGCCGCCCGCGCCTGACGGTGCCACGCGATGAAGTGGATGGTCTCGTTGGCGTACTCGGCGCTCTCC
This sequence comes from Solirubrobacteraceae bacterium, assembly GCA_035942615.1. GTDB lineage: Bacteria > Actinomycetota > Thermoleophilia > Solirubrobacterales > Solirubrobacteraceae > Siliceabacter. The sequence goes on from DASZCY010000148.1 coordinate 385, forward strand.
ACGTTGTAGGAGTGGGCCATCGAGAACTGCGGGAGATAGACGAAGTGATACCCCGGCCCCAGGTTGGGGCTCGTCCCACGGCGCTGAGGACGCCGGGCAAAGCGACAGAAACGCTCGACATGGCGGCGGTAGTCACCGCGCAGCAGCGCTCCATCGCCCGTCAGCCGCGCCGCCAGCGCGTATAGCTCGCAGTTCCAGTTGATCTGGTTGAGACGCACGTTGGGGTAGCGAAAGAAGCGTCCCCGCGCGCAACGATTGACGCAATCGACGATGCGATCGGTCGTCGTCTGGTCAAGACCCAGGGCACCACTGGCCCGATGGGCCAGCACCAGCCCCTCGGCGACCTTCGGATCGATGGCCTTGTCCTGAGCGGACCCCGGATTGGTCAGGCTGCTGGTCCACCCCGGCGTATGAAACATCTTGTCGGCCAATCTGGGCGACCCCGCTTCACGCCAGGGAGCTGGGCTCGCGGTCAACTTCGCTACCAGGGCACGGGCACGCTCATCGTTGCGTGCCGGGCCCCGATGGCCCTGGAGCGCCGCCGTGGCATGCACGGTGAGCATGGCCGCGTTGACCCGCGTGGAGTACGCATCGCGCGCCGGCGTGTAGGCCCCGTCCTGCGAGACCCAGCGACCATCAAAGCGCTGAGCCACCTCATCGGCCAGCCGCCAGTAGTCCCCAGCGCCCCAATCAGCCGTCTCGGCCCGTGGGCCCACCATCTCCGAAGCGGCAGCCACTGCGACCGGCGGGTCACCCAACCGCGCGGCCAACGGCGCCAGCGCCAACCCTCCGGCCACCAGCAATGAACGCTCGAGGACCGTCCGACGCGTGAGATTGGGAGAGAGCATCGTGCTTGCCAGCGACCGGAAAACCGGCTTCCTGCCGGACCCTTCGACATCGCGGAGGCCGAAGATAGCATCGCGCTCTCGCCTCCGACCCCGTCTCCCGGGCGGGCCGGTTCGGGTCCGGCCCGCCCGGGGGTAGGGCGTATCAGGCGGGAGGGCCTGCGAGGCCGTGCTGGGCGATGAGGCGGCCGATCGAGTCGGGGTCGATGGTCAGCGCGTAGCGCGCGGCGACCGCGCCCAGCGCCGCGAAGTCGGGGGCGCCGGGCGCTGACAGGATCGGCGCGACGTCGTCGAAGTAGTCCTCGAAGCCGCCCGGGGTGATGAGCTCCAGGAAGCGCACGGGCTCGTCGGCGGCATTCCAAAAGGCGTGGGCGACGCCGCGCGGCTTGACGACGGTGTCGCCCGGGCCCGCCTCGATCACCTCGTCGCCGACCTGAACGCCCAAGCGGCCGGCGAGGACGTGGCTGATCTCGTCCTCGTGCTCGTGGGCGTGCATCGGCGAGCCCAGCGCGCGCGGCGCAAGGTCGTGCTCGACCAGGGCAAGGTCCCAGCGGTCTGCCCGCCGTCGAGCACGTGGCGGACACCCAGGCCTGGAAGTCGGCGCGGTGACCGTCGGTCGAGCCGACGACGCGGGTGGTGGTGGTGATGGTCATGCTCAAGGAACGCGCCCGCCGCCAGCAGGAGACGCGCCGGCGCATCGTGGAGGCCACCGTGGACCTGCACCGCGAGGTCGGACCCTCACAGACCACGGTGGCCGAGATCGCCCGCCGCGCCGGGGTGGGGCGGGTGACCGTCTACAACCACTTTCCCGACGAGGGGTCGCTGCTCGGCGCGTGCTCGGCGCTGTTCGTCGCCCACCACCCGCCCCCCGACCCGACGACGTGGCAGGACGTCGCCGATCCCCAGGCGCGCCTGCGTGCCGCGCTGGGCGAGCTGTACGCCTACTTCCGCGACAACGAGGCGATGATCGCCAACGTCACCCGTGACGCCGCGCTGCTGCCCGCCCTGGCCGAGGTCCTCGGCGCGCCCGAGGCCACCGCCCACGAGCAGGCGATGCGCATCACCCTCCTCGCCGGCCGCAACCTCGACGGCGCCCGCCACGCACGACTCCAGGCGGCCATCGGCCTCGCGCTGGCCTTTCCCACCTGGCAGCGCCTCACCCGCCACGAGGAGCTGTCTGACCAGGCGGCGGTCGAGGTCATGGCAGGCGCTGTCGAAGCCGTCTGAGGGAGGCCCGAGCTCGTCGCGGCGGCCACGTCGCCCATCACCGACGCAGACCGTCGCATCCCTCTAGCCTCACGGCATGAGCGTCGCTGCCCGCCCGCTGTTCGCGTTGGATGACTCCTATGTTCGAGAACTGGAGGGCCTGTACGAGCCCTGGCAGGCGGCGCGGGTCCCGGCGCCCCGGCTGCTGACGCTCAACGAGGAGCTGTCCAGCGAGCTCGGTGTCGAGCCCGATGCGCTGAGGACACCCGAGGGTGTCGCCTTCCTGGTCGGCCACGCCGTGCCCGACGGGGCGTCGCCGGTGGCCCAGGCCTATGCCGGCCATCAGTTCGGGGGGTTCTCTCCTCGTCTGGGCGATGGCCGAGCGCTCCTGCTCGGCGAGGTGCTCGACGTCCACGGACGCCGGCGCGACCTGCACCTGAAGGGATCGGGTCGCACGCCGTTCGCACGAGGTGGCGATGGGAAGGCAACGGTCGGCCCGATGCTGCGCGAGTACGTGATGGGCGAGGCGATGCATGCGCTTGGGATCCCCACGACCCGGGCGCTGGCGGTGGTGGCGACCGGCGATGACGTCGTGCGGGAGACGATGCTGCCCGGCGCGGTGCTCACGCGGGTCGCGGCGAGCCATCTTCGCGTCGGCACCTTCCAGTACGCAGCAGCGCACGGCGACCCGACGCTGGTGCGCCGCCTCGCCGACTACGCGATCGCGCGTCACCACCCCGAGGCGGTCGAGGCGGAGAATTCGTTTCTCGCGTTCTTCGAGCGCGTCGTCGACGTCCAGGCGTCGCTGATCGCTCGCTGGATGCTCGTCGGGTTCATCCACGGCGTGATGAACACCGACAACATGACGATCTCCGGCGAGACGATCGACTACGGGCCCTGCGCGTTCATGGATGCCTTCGATCCCGCCACGGTGTTCAGCTCGATCGATCATGCCGGTCGTTACGCCTTCGGCAACCAGCCGCTCATCGCGCAGTGGAACCTGGCGCGGTTGGCCGAGACCCTGCTCGGCCTGTTCGACGCCGAGCTGGAGCGGGCACGTGGGGCGGCCATGGACGTGCTGCAGTCGTTCCCCGACCGCTTCCAGGGCTATTGGAGCCGCGGGATGCGCGCGAAGTTGGGTCTGGCCGATGGCCGGCCCGAGGATGGTTCGCTGATCGACGACCTGCTGGCGCTGCTGCACGAGCAGAAGGTCGACTTCACCTCGTCCTTCCGGGCGCTTTCTTCCTCCCTGCGCGGGGACGCCACCCGAGCGCGATCGCTCTTCGCCGATCCCTCCGCCCTCGACGCGTGGTCGGACCGCTGGCGGGCACAGCTTTCCTCCCAAGGGTCTGATCCACGGGCGATCGCGGATGCGATGGACCGGATCAACCCCGTGTACATCGCGCGAAACCACCAGGTGGAGGACGCACTGGCCGCGGCGACTGCCGGCGACCTCGTGGCGCTCCAGCGACTCCTCGACGTCCTGGCCCAGCCGTTCGACGAACGCCCCGGCCTTGAGGAATATGCCGCACCGGCTCCGTCGAGCTTCGGCGAGTACCGCACGTTCTGCGGCACCTAGCTGCGGCACGTTCGTTCACGCCACCAGCTCCCGTTGCCCAACCCACAAGGTCGGCGTGCCGGCGCCAGCGGCGGATAAGGTGCGGCGATGGCCGACGTCACCGCGAAGCGCATCGTCGAGATGGAGGGAACGTTCGGCGGCGCGTTCAAAGGGCGCGGGCCGAACTGGGCGTGACGTCGTTCGGAATGGCGGTGATCGACATGCCCGCGGGTGCCGGCGAGCGCTACCCCGAACACGATCACACCGCCGACGGGCAGGAGGAGGTCTACCTGGCGCTGCGTGGGTCAGGCACGCTCGTGGTCGGGGGCGAGGAGTTCGTGCTTGACGACGAGACGGTCATCCGCGTCGGTCCTGCGGCGCGCCGGAAGTCGCGCGCCGGGCCGGCCGGCGTGCGGGTGCTCTCGTGCTGGGTGGCGTCCCGGCCGGCGTGTCTGAGCCCCCAGCGTTCAGCGAACTCGCCAGTCCGCCGCCCGTGCCGCCACCAGGCTGAGGCGTCGGGCGACCGCATGGCCGGCGGTGGTCGTCGCGGTTCAGCCGAGGCCCTCTCCGTGCTGTCGCTTCTCGTCCCGAGCAGGCGGGAGCTCAACCTCAGTGGAGGATCTCCGCTTCTTGCGCCGCCGTTGTCCCTCGGCGACCATGTTGCCGCATGGCCTATGACGAAGAGCTCGCGACTCGCATCCGCGAGCTGGTTGCCGGCGAGACCGACGTCACCGAGCAGCGGATGTTCGGTGGCCTGGCCTTTCTGGTCGGCGGACACATGTCCGTCGCGGCCAGCGGTCAGGGCGGCCTGATGGTGCGCATACATCCCAAGGACACCGACACCCTTCTTGCGAAGCCGCACGCTCGACCGTTCGAGATGCGGGGTCGCGAATTGCCGGGCTGGCTCCGAGTGGATCCGGAAGGGCTGCGAACGAAGCGCCAGCTCGCCCCGTGGGTAACGCGCGGCGTCGCGTACGCCCGCTCGCTTCCCGCGAAGCGCTAGATCCGCTCGCAAGGCGCCATTCCACTCGTCGCTCGCCAGCGGGCGTCTGGCGTGGCCCCGGACGCCTCGTCGGGGCTGAAAGCCGCTCGCTTGAGGACCAGAGCGCAGCGTGGGCGCGGCAGAACTCGCGCACGTTTCGTTGAAGGACCGGGGCGCCCGGCGCGGGGGTGGCTGACGCTCCCCGTCGTGAGAACATCGCGCCATGGGCATCACGCCGTGCCCCTGCGAGGTCATCCGCGGTTCGCGTGGTCTTGCAGCGCGGTCCAAAAGGCAGCGCGCACCGCGTTGGCGCCCCAGGCGTTGGGCTCGATGATGTTGCAGTACCACAGCCTGCGGTCGCTGGGGCGGGCGTCGTGTTGGCCGGGGTCGGCTGCCTGCAGGCCGTGGCCCAGAAAACGCCCGTGGATGTCGGCCACCACGGCGCCGTGCTCAGCGGCCAGCGCGCACAGCGTTGTGTTGAGCTCGCCCAGAACGTCGACGACGTCCGGCCAGGCCGGGAGTCCCACCCGCCACGTTTCACCGGTGCCGTCGCTTGGGTCATAGACGGTGCCCACGACGATCGGGTCTTCCGGCGCGACCAGCGCGCGGAGGCGATCGAGCGCGCGGCCGACACGCGTGCGCACGACGCGCACGATCTCCATCGCCTGGCGGGTATTGCCGTATGCGCCCAACACGTCGTTGCCCCCCACGGTGAGGGTGACCACGCGCGGCACGGCACCCGAGGACTCCAGGTGCGGGAGCTGGGAATCGAGGAGAGAATCCGTCGTCCCCCCGTCGGTGGCCAGCAGCCCAAACCCCAGTTCGGGGCGTATCGTGGCGAGGTCGTAGCCCTGCCAGTCGGGGAAGTCGCCGTCGCGATTGCGCGCCAGCAGGCTCGCACCACCGCGCCCAGGCCCGCCGGCGTACACGTCGATGGAGATGGAATCGCCCAAAGCGACGTACACCTCCGAGGGACCACTCCGCGAGCTCGCCATCCCCAAAGGATGCCCGCTGAGCGCGGCGGCACGCCGCGAGAACACCGAGCACCAGCATGGAGAAGGGGCCGGAATCCGTCACGGCACAGCAGGTAACGGGTACGCGCTTCTGGGGACGTGGCCCTTGTGCGTTCGCTCCACACGCTCCTCCCTTCCTCGTAACACGGCACTCTCGCCAGCGCGCGCTTTCGGCTATTCCGCGAGCCTGGCGACGGCGTGTCCTCGCCACCGCTCCTCGCCGAGTTCCCGCGTCGGCCGAGCACCCGCCCGGATGCCGCCCCGTCGCGTGGGCAATCGGTCCTCGCGCCGTCCTCAGGACCAGTTCTCGGCCGCGAGCTCGGATGGGTCCGGCACCTCGATCGGGCCATCTTTCGGGGTCCCGATCCGGAGGGGGTTGCCGAAGGGGTCGCGCAGGCCACAGTCGGTGCCGTAGAAGCGTTCCGTCGGCTCCTCGGTGAACTCGATGCCCTTGGCGACGAGCTCCCGGTAGGTCGTGTGGACGTCGTCTACCGCGATGATCGCCGCCAGGCCCAGCGCGCCCTTCGTGACCAGCTCGCGGATCTGCTCGGCGGTGGCCTCGTCGTGCGCCGGCGCTCCCGGCTTCTCCAGCAGCAGCGCCAGGTCGGGCTGACCCGGGAAGTTGACGGTCAGCCAGCGCATGAAGCCCAG
>DASZCY010000149.1:0-1702 GCA_035942615.1 Solirubrobacteraceae bacterium
TGCGTGGGTGAGACCGAGGAGGAGCGCGAGGCGGGGGACATGGAGCGAAAGCTTCGCCATCAGATCGGTGAGGGCCTGAACGAGGTGCCCGACGAGCGCCTGGCCGACGTGGTCGTGGCCTAGGAGCGGATCTGGGCCATCGGCACCGGGCAGGTGGCGACGCCTGCGCAGGCACAGGAGGCCATCTCCTTCGTGCGCGCGCTCGTGGGCGGGCGCTCCGAGGAGGCGGCGCAGGCGATACGGCTGCTCTACGGCGGCAGCGTGAAGGCGGAGAACGCCGGCGAGATCCTCGCCCAGGCCGATGTCGACGGCGCGCTGGTAGGCGGGGCCAGCCTGGATCCGGAAGGCCTCGCCCGCATCGTCGCCGCGGCGGAATGACGCTGCCCGCCAGCCCTGGCGCGCCTCCCGTACCGTCGGTCTGTCTCGTGATCCTGGACGGCTGGGGCCTCGCCCCGGACGGTCCGGGCAACGCCGTGGCGCAGGCGCGCACGCCGAACTTCGACGCCCTGTGGGAGCGCCACGTCCACGGAACTCTCACCGCCTGTGGCCGCGCCGTCGGCCTGCCCGAAGGCCAGATGGGCAACTCGGAGGTCGGTCACCTCAACCTGGGCGCGGGGCAGGTGGTGCGCCAGGACCTGACGCGGATCGACGACGCCATCGATGACAAGTCCTTCGCGAAGAACAAGGTGCTGCGAGCCGCATGTGCCGCCGGCCGCACGGCGGGGCGGCTTCATCTGCTCGGGCTGGTCTCCGACGGGGGCGTCCACTCGAGCATGGGACACCTGCTCGCGCTCATCAGGATGGCTGCCCGCGAACGGGTTCCGGACATCCTGCTGCACGCGTTCACCGACGGGCGCGACACGTCCCCCACGTCGGGGGCCAATGCAATCGCCCAGGCCGAGATCTGGCTGGCAAACGTGGACGGCCGGATCGCGACCATCACCGGGCGCTACTACGCGATGGATCGCGACAGCCGCTGGGAGCGCACGAAGGTGGCCTACGACGCGATCGTGAACGGCAAGGGCGAGACGCCGCCGGTCGCGCGCGCCTCGGCCGCGGTCACCGCGGCCTACGAGGCGGGCCAGACCGATGAGTTCCTGACCCCGCTCGTGGGGGGACAGGACGCCCGCATCCGCGAGGGGGACAGCGTCATCTTCTTCAACTTCCGGCCGGACCGGGTGCGACAGCGCATGTTGGCGCTCGGGCAGCCCGACTTCGGCGAATTCGACCGCGGCGACGCGGGCGCCTTCCAGATCACAACCCTCACCGAGTACCGGGAGGACTGGGAGTACCCGGTGGCATTTCCGCCGGAGCGGCCGGAGACCACGCTGGCGCGCGTGCTGTCCCGACAGGGCGTCAGGCAGCTTCACGCGGCAGAGACCGAGAAGTACCCGCACGTGACCTACTTCTTCAACGGCGGCGAGGAGGGCGCATACCCGGGCGAGGAGCGCCGCCTCGTCGACTCGCCGCGCGACGTGCCGACCTACGACCAGCGGCCCGAGATGAGCGCCGCCCCCGTCGCCGAGGCCTTCGTCGAGGACTGGAGCGCGGGCACCTTCGGCTTCGGGATCATCAACTTCGCCAACGCCGACATGGTCGGCCACAGCGGCGTCATCGAGGCCGCCGTGGCGGCGGTGGAGGCCGTGGATCGCTGCCTGGGGCGTGTCGTCGCGGCGGTGCACCAGGGCGGTGGCGCCTGCGT
>DASZCY010000150.1:0-4664 GCA_035942615.1 Solirubrobacteraceae bacterium
GTGGGTGCGCGGCGCGGCGGGGCGCGTGCGGGGTGTCTGCGGGGTCGCGGCCATCGGCGGGGCAGCGTAGGCGCGCGCCGCAACATGGCGAAGAAGCGCAACGGGGCTTGCAACGGGCAGAGACGCGACACCCGGCGCCGGGGCGGCGCTCCACCGGGCGCAGGTAGCCTGGGGGCATGGCGCAGATCTCCTCCTCCACCCTGGCCAACGGCCTTCCGCTGCACCGCGTCACCCTGGAGGGCACCCGGGCGATGACCGCGCTGGTCGCCTTCGACGCGGGGGCGCGCACCGAGCGCCCCGAGGAGAACGGCATGGCCCACTTCCTCGAGCACCTGGTGTTCAAGGGCGGCGAGAAGTTTCCCCACCCCCGCGACGTCAAGTGGACGGCCGAGCGCCTGGGCGGATCCATCAACGCGTACACCTCACACGACCTGGTGGCCTTTCACATCACCTGCCGCGCCGAGGCGGCCATGGAGGCCATCGACCTGCTGACCGACTTCGTGGGCCGCCCGCGCATCGACGCGGGGGAGCTCGACCGCGAGCGCGGCGTGGTCATCCAGGAGATCCAGCGCTACAAGGATCAGCCCGCCGCGGTGGCCGAGGAGCTGATCGACCGCGCGGCCTTCGGCGACCACCCGCTGGGGCGCAGCGTGCTGGGCCCCGAGGAGCACCTGCGCACGTTCGCACGCGAGGCCATCGTGGCCTTCCGCGAGCGCCGCTGGGCAGGCGCACGCGGCGGCGCGTTCCTGGTGGGCAACCTCGAGCACGTCCCCGACGACGGTGCCGTGGCCGAGCTGTTCGAGCGCTTTCCCCAGCTGCCCGCCCCCGAGCCATACCAGCCCGCGCCCACGCTCCAGCCCCGTCCGCTGGTCGAGCAGCGCGACACCAACCAGTCCCACCTGCGCATGATGTACCGCCCCGGCATCGAGGCGACCGACCGGCGCGGGCGCGCTGCGCTGAGCATCTACTCCACCCTGCTGGGCGGCTCGATGGGCTCGCGCCTGTTCGACGAGATCCGCGAGCAGCGCGGGCTGGCCTACTCGGTGTGGGCGGTCGACCACGCCGCCTCCGACCTGCCGCTTCTGCAGGTGGGCGCCGGACTGGAGTCGGCCAAGTGCCTGGAGGCCTACGCGCGGATGCGCGAGATCGTCGGCGAGCTGCACACCGAAGGGCCCCGCGACGGGGAGGTCGAGCGTGCCCGCGCCTACGCGGCGGGCCGTCGGGTGCTGGCCTTCGAGAACACCAACGCGGTGGCACGCCACGCCGCCGCGCGCACCGTGGTCTTCGGCGAGGAGATCGACCCCGAGGGCGCCATCGCCGAACTCGACGCGGTGACCGTCGAGGAGGTCGCCGAGATCGCGCGGGCGGTCGACGACGAGCTCGCGGTGGCCTGCGTGGGCCCTCACGAGACCGGCGACTTCGCCTGAGGACATAGCTCTTGGAGGCAGCGCCCGTCTCGGGGTGCCAGTTGACGCGGTCCCTCCCGCGCGCGAGCATCCATCCGTGAACGGCGACGGCCTCCACCTGACCGAGCTTCGCCGCTACCTGCGCCGCGTCGAGGATCGCTGGCCGCTCGATCGCGCGCTGCTGGGTGGCGCCCGGGTGGCCGACGCCAACGGCGCGGGACCCCAGCGCGAGCGGGGCCCCGAGTACCTGGTCATCCTCGTCTCCGAGGCCTTCGCCGGCGTGCCGTGGCTGGAGCGCGTGTACCAGTGCGCCAGCCTATGGGACTCCGCGGAGATGGGCGACGAGGCCGACGTGCACTGCTACACCGCGGCCGAGCTCGAGCGCAAGGTCGGACGCATGCGCCGCGTGCGCGAGGCCGTCGAGCACGGCCTCGACCTGATGACGGAGGCCGCATAGGGAGGTTTCGCCTCCGGCGACCTCCGGCGACCTCCGGCGACCTCCGGCGACGTTACCCGATGGCCACCATGCGCTCGATGGGCACGCGGGCGCGCCGGGCGACCTCGGACGGCACGCGCACCTCGTGGACCCCGCCGCGCAGGGCGTCGCGCAGGCCGCGGAGCGTGATCATCTTCATGAAGCGACAGGAGGCCGCCTCGTTGGCCGCCACGAAGTCCACGCCGGGCGCGGCCATGCGCAGGGGGTGCAGCATCCCGGTCTCGGTGGCCACGATCGCCGCGGATCGCCCGCCCGCCTCGGCCTCCCGGGCGTACTGGAGCATCCCACCGGTGGAGAGCATGTGGACGCCCTCGCCGGCCACGTCGCCCGAGGCCACGTACTCAATGACCGAGGTCGAGCAGCCGCACTCGGGATGGATGAGGAAGTCCGCACCGGGATGGGCCGCCCGCGTGGCCTCGATGTCGGAGGGACGGATGCCCGCGTGCACGTGGCACTCGCCGTCCCACACGTGCATCGCCACGCCCGTGGACTTCTCCACGTAGCGCCCCAGGAACATGTCGGGGCCGAAGAGGATCTCCGTCGCGCGCCCATGGGTGGCGAGGATGTGCTCTACCACCGCCACGGCGTTCGAGGAGGTCACGCAGTAGTCGGTGAGCGCCTTGATCTCGGCCGTGGTGTTGACGTACATCACGGTGACCGCGCCGGGGTGGCGGGCCTGCCAGGCCCGCAGCTCGTCGGAGGTGATCGCGTCGGCCAGCGAGCAGCCGGCGTCGGGGTCGGGGATCAGCACCGTCTTGTCGGGACACAGGATCGAGGCCGTCTCGGCCATGAAGTGCACGCCGCAGAAGACGATGGTGGACTCGCCCGCCCTGGCGGCCTGCTGGGACAGCCCGAGGGAGTCGCCGACGTAGTCGGCCACGTCCTGGACTTCGGGCACCTGGTAGTTGTGGGCCAGGATCACGGCGTCGCGCTGGTGCGCCAGCGCGCGGACCTCGGCCTGCAGGGCCGGGATGTCGACCAGTTCGAGCAGCGTCATGGCAGTGGCTCCACGATCAGGGACAGGTCCAGGGCGGTCGCCGAGTGGGTCAGTGCCCCCACCGACACGAAGTCTACGCCCGTGTCCGCGTGCGCCCGCAGCGACACGAGGGTCATTCCGCCGCTGGCCTCGAGCTCCGCGCGGCCGGCGACCTCCCGGGCGAGGGCGCGAAGCACCTCGGGGGCCATGTTGTCCAGCAGGATGCGCGGTGCCCCGGCGGCCAGCGCCTCGCGGACCTCATGCGCAGTGGTGCACTCGACCTCCAGGGGCAGGTCGGGGTAGCGCTCGCGCGCCGCGCGCACGGCCGGACCGACCCCGCCGGCCATGGCGGCGTGGTTCTCCTTGATGAGCACCATGTCCCACAGCCCGAAGCGGTGGTTGACCCCGCCTCCGGCGACCACCGCAGCCTTCTCCAGTGCTCGCAGCCCCGGGGTGGTCTTGCGCGTGTCGAGGATCCGCGCGCCCGTGCCCTCCACCGCCCGGACGCAGCGGGCGGTCAGGGTGGCCACGCCGCTGAGGCGGGCGAGCAGATTGAGCGCGGTGCGCTCGGCGCCCAGCAAGCCCGCGGCGGAGCCGGTGACGCGCAGCGCCTGTCCAGCGTCCCGCCAGCGGCCCTCGGGGGCCAGCCGCTCGATCTCGGCGTCCGCGTCCAGGGCCCGGAAGGCCGCCTCGGCGACGTCGAGGCCGAAGAGCACCCCGGCCTGCTTCTGGGTGATCACCCCGCGGGCACGCGCCCCCTCGGGCACGGTGGCCAGCGTGGTGACGTCGCCCTCGCCCAGGTCCTCCGCCAGGGCGCGGGCGACCACCTCGTCGACCATGCCCTCAGCGTAGTTCGCCGCGGACACCCCCCGAGTGGTCACGCCGCGGCCAGGGCGGCGGCCGCGACGATCGCGTACTCGGCGAAGAACAGGCGCCAGACGCTCATGTAAAAGGCCGGGAAGTCACTGCGGGCCTGGCGCGCGCCGGGCAGCCACAGCCAGGCCAGCGCCACGAGGTGACCGGCGGCGAGCGTGAGGGGATCGAGGTCGCCGACCAGCAGCGGGGCGAGCACCGCCATGCCCGCAAGCGCGACGGTCAGCGCTCCCATCCCGATGCGGGTGACGCGCTCGGGGCCCAGGCGCACGCTGAAGGTGGCGATCGCGGAGCGGCGGTCGCCCGCGATGTCGGGCACGTCCTTGAGGATCGCGATGGCGAAGGCGAAAGGGACGACGACCGCCGTCAGCGCCCAGACGGCGGGGGACACCGAGGGTTCCCCGGCGAAGGCCAGCGCGAAGTGCAGGTAGACGCCCAGGTTGACCACCACGGCGCGCACCCCGGAGATGCACAGCGACGCCGCGGTGGCAAAGCGCTTGAGGCGCAGCGGGGGCAGCGAGTACGCGGCGCCCACCAGCAGGCCCGCGAGCACGAAGGCCACCTCGGTCAGGCCCTGGGTGAGGGCCAGCAGGACAGGGACAACCCCGGCCGCCGTGACGATCCCGGTGGCGGCGGGCAGGGAGAGGTCTCCGGCGGCCAGCGGCAGATCGGGCTTGTTGACGCGGTCGATCTCCACGTCGGTGAGCTGGTTGAGGCCCACGATGAACACGTTGACCGCCAGTCCGGCCAGCACCGTGAAGGTCACGTGCACCACCGCCTGGCCCAGCGTGGGCCCGGGCAGTGCGACGGCGGCGATGGCGAACAGCCCGAGCACGCTGACCGTGGTCCCGACGACCGTGTGGGGGCGCGAGAAGCGCCACAGGACCTCGACTCCCCGGGCCAAGGCCAGCGG
>DASZCY010000151.1:0-1804 GCA_035942615.1 Solirubrobacteraceae bacterium
GATCGAGGTGGAGCGTGACGTGCTCGTCCTCTCGGGCGAGCGCCGGCACGAGCACAAGGAGCAGGGGGAGGGCTTCTACCGCCTCGAGCGCGCCAGCGGCGCCTTCCGCCGCACGCTGCACCTGCCCGAGGGGGTGGAGGCCGAGGGCATCCAGGCCTCCTTCGACAAGGGGGTCCTGGAAGTACGCGTCCCCAAGCCCGCGGAGCGCAAGCCGCGGCGCATCGAGATCGCCGTCGGGGAGCGCCCGGCCGCGATCGAGGGCACGGAGCCCCAGGCCGCCTGAGCCCGTCACGGCGGGGCGCCCCTAGGCTGCCCCGCCGTGACGCCCTTCACCATCACCGCGACCGATCCCGGCTCACGGGCGCGGGCCGGGATCCTGCGGACCGCCCACGGCGAGGTGCGCACCCCCGCCTTCGTGCCCCTGGCCACCAAGGCGACGGTCAAGGCGCTCGAGGCCCACGAGGTGGCCGACCTGGGCTACGACATGGTGCTGGGCAACACCTACCACCTGTTCCTCGACCCGGGCCACGAGCTGATCGCCCGGTTCGGTGGCCTGCACCGCTTTATGGGGTGGAAGCAGCCCATCATCACCGACTCCGGCGGCTTCCAGGTCTTCTCCATGGGCCATGGCACGGTGGCCGACGAGATCAAGGGCCGCTCGCCCGGCGCGGCGACGGGTGGCCGCGACCGGGCGGGAAAGGTGCTGGCCATCGAGGAGGACGGCGTGCGCTTCCGCTCGTACCTCGACGGCTCGGAGCGCGAGCTGCGCCCCGAGACGTCCATGGCGGTGCAGGCCGCGCTGGGCAGCGACGTGGCGCTGGTCTTCGACGAGTGCACCCCCTTTCACGTCGACCGTGACTACACCGCGCGCTCCACCGCGCGCACCCACCGCTGGCTCGAGCGCTGCCTGACCTGGCATGCCGAGCATGGGCCGCCCGAGCAGCTCGTTTACGGCATCGTCCAGGGCGGCGTGCACGAGGACCTGCGGGTGGAGTCGGCCGAGACGGTGGCGGCAAGCTCATGCCACGGCATCGCCATCGGTGGCTCTCTGGGCGCCGACAAAGCCCAGATCTACGAGGTCACCGGGTGGGCGACCGCCGTCCTGGGCGGGGGCGTCGAGGGCAAGCCCCGCCACCTGCTGGGCATCGGCGAGGTCGACGACCTCATCGCCGGCGTCGAGCTGGGCATCGACACCTTCGACTGCGCGATGCCCACCCGCTTGGGGCGCCACGGGATGGCGCTGGTCCCCGATCCTGACCGTCGGTGGCGGGTCGATCTCGGTGCTGCGCGCTTTCGCGACAGCGACGAGCCGATCATGGAGGGCTGCCCGTGCCCGGCGTGCGCGGCCGGCCATCCCCGGGGCTACCTGCGCTACCTGCTCAAGGGTCGCGAGCTCACCGCGCTGCGCCTGCTCACGCTGCACAACCTGGCCTTCCTGGCCCGCCTCATGGCCGACCTGCGCGCTGCGCTCGCCACGGGCACACTCCCCCAGACCGCGCGCGCGCTGCGCGAGGGAGCCGCGCCCGGTGCCGGGTCGCAGATCGCCTGAGGTCAGCGGACGTTGTCGTTGATCAGGTCCTGCAGGTCGTTGACCAGCTCGTCGGTGCTGCCGTCCTGGATCGGCCGCGGCTGCACCGCGTCGGACCCGCCGCCCGAGCCACCCAGGGCGATGGCCAACACCACACCGACCACCAGGACGGCGGCGAGCAGCAGCGCCGCGATGCGCGCGCGGTTGGGCCGGCGGCGCCGGGGCTCGGAGCGACGGCGGCGAGGCGCGGCCGGGGCCGGGCCCCGGGGCCCGGCC